>DATEQL010000740.1:0-5848 GCA_035272665.1 Allostellaceae bacterium | reverse complement strand
GCGCGGCACGCCGACAGGTTGGCGGAGAGGAGATTGTCGCCGGCGAGAGCGGGGCGATGCAGCGCCTCGCCGCCTGTGCCGACCCCGCGCGCTGGGCAGCGCTGCGCGAGGAAATAGAACGAGGCTTTGCCAGCACCGACCGGCTCAACCTCGATCGCAAGCAAGCCACACTCGGTGCCTTCTTTGCAATGGAGGAGCTGGCGCGGTAGAGGCGCCTCGTCGCTCACCGACTGGATCGCGACCGGTCCCGGCCTATATTTGGTGTTTTGGAGACACTGAGGACGGCGGGCCGGTCTTTTTCATCGCAACGCCCATCCACTCCGTCCAGTGTGTTTCGCATCAGGGCCATGCTGACTCCACGTGGCATGCGATTTGATGGCGCAGGGGTAGGGGCCGATGCTGGTCGACAGTCATTGCCACTTGGACTTTCCCGATTTCGCGGCCGAGCGCGCGGCAATTATCGCGCGCGCCCGATCGGCGGGCGTAGAGACAATGCTGACCATCAGCACCCGTCTCGACGAGTTCGACGGGGTGCGGACGATCGCCGAAGCGCATGACGCGATCTGGTGCTCCGTCGGTGTCCATCCGCACGAGGCGAAGGATCACGCCGCACTCGTTCCACACGAGCTGGTCGCGCGAGCCGCCCATCCGAAAGTCGTCGGGATCGGTGAGACCGGGCTGGACTTCCACTACGATCTGAGCCCGCGCGACATCCAGGAGCGCGTTTTCCGCGTCCATATCGAAGCGTCGCGCGAGACCGGTCTGCCGCTCATCATTCATGCTCGTGAGGCGGATCGCGAGATCGCGCGGGTCCTCGACGAAGAGCGACCGCCGCCTGGCGTAATGCACTGCTTCAGCAGCGGGCGCGCCCTCGCCGAAGCGGCGCTCGCGGTCGGCTTTTATATCTCGATCTCCGGCATCGTGACGTTCCGTAACGCCGAGGAGCTGCGCGCGATCGTGCGTGATCTCCCGGTCGACCGGCTGCTGGTCGAGACCGACGCTCCCTATCTCGCTCCGGTGCCTCATCGCGGCAAGCGCAACGAGCCGGCCTTCGTCGCAGCAACGGCAGCCGCGGTTGCCGCGCTCAAGGGGCTCCAGGCCGAGGAATTGGCGGAAATAACGAGTGCCAACTTCTTTCGCCTGTTCGACAAGGCGAGCCCGTCTGCCCGATGAGGGTGACCGTACTAGGCTGCGGCGCCTCGACCGGCGTGCCGGTCATCGGCGGGAACTGGGGCCGTTGCGATCCCGATGATCGGCGCAATCGCCGCCGCCGTGTTTCGGCGCTGGTGGAACTCGGCTCGGTCGTTATCCTGATCGATACCTCGCCGGACCTGCGCGAGCAACTGCTCGATGCCAATGTTGCGCGGCTCGACGCGGTGCTGCTGACCCACGCGCATGCCGACCATCTCCATGGTATCGACGACCTGCGGTCGGTCAACCGTTTGATGCGGAGCGCGATCCCGCTTTATGCCGACGGTCAAACGTTGGCCGAAATCGGTCAGCGTTTCGGCTACGTTCTCAAACCTGTCGAGGAGCCCGGCCGTTACCATAAGCCGACCTTGGTACCGCACGAGATCGTCGGCCCGTTCGAGATCCGCGGCATCCCCATCGTGCCGTTCGCACAGGATCATGGGTTCAGCGCGACGTTGGGGGTCCGCATCGGGGGATTTGCCTACTCGACCGACGTCACCGAGCTCGACGACAACGCCTTTGCAGCCATCGAAGGTGTGGAGCTGTGGATCGTTGACTGCCTGCGCCGCGAGCCGCATCCGACGCACTCGCATCTCGCAAAGACTCTGTCCTGGATCGCGCAAGTACAGCCGCGCCGCGCCGTGCTGACGCACATGGATCAGAGCCTCGACTACTGCGAGCTCAGCGCCGAATTGCCGAGCGGGGTAGAGCCCGGATATGACGGGCTCGTCATAGAGTTGCCCGACCCGTGATCCGGCCGGCGCGAGCGGAGGATCGCGGGGCAGTTGAAGCAATCGTCGAGGCGGCTCATTCGGTCTATACCGCACGGATCGGCAAGCCGCCTGGGCCGATGCTCGACGACTACGCCAAGCGGATCGCCGAGGGCGTCGTCAGCGTCCTTGGCGAGACGGACGGAACGACGGTCGGCCTGATCGTTCTGTTGCCGAAAGCCGATCACTTGCTGCCCGACAACCTCGCCGTACAACCCGACCGGCAGCGCCGCGGCCTCGGACGGAAGCTGATCGCCTTTGCCGAGGCGGAGGCGCGCCGGCTGGGCTTTGCGGAGCTGCGGCTCTATACGCACGAGGCGATGAGCGAGAATATCGCGCTCTATGCGCGGCTCGGGTTCGAGGAGACCGGCCGCGGTCACGAGGCCGGCTGCATCCGGGTTTTCATGCGCAAACGGCGGCATAATTTTCCATAATATATATTATGCGACATCCGGTGTAAACGCAATATAGAGATGACACCCCTGTGCAAAGTTGAGGTGACACTCCCTCGGGTTTTGGGGTCCTGGGAGTTGCACCATGGCCCGAGACGAGACGCCGGGCGAGGCCCCTATCCTTCCCGTTGACGCCGAGGCCCAAATCAGGGCAAGCAGGAAGTCGGGAGAGATCATGGCCGATCGAAAGCCAAAGCCCGAAATCAGCGACCCGCAGCTAGCCGGGGCGCTTGCACGTCTCGGCGCGGCAATCCGGCCGAACCCCAACAAGTACCAGCCGGAGCGGCCGCCGCCTGCAAAGGTCATACAGCTTCCCCTATGGCCCGAAGCGGCGCCGGCGGTGAGCCGGAGCAAATCAGTTACCCGGTCGGCGCCGAGGAGGCTCTCGCGGCTGCGGTAGCCGCTTCCGCCATGGGGAGGTAGCAGAGTGGTTGGGTCGTATGTCTTGGCGGTCGATCAGGGCACGACAGGGACGACCGTCCTTGTCTTTGACCGTGAAAACGAGATCAAGGCACGCGCCTATGCCGAGCTCACCCAGTACTATCCGAGGCCGGGGTGGGTGGAACACGATGCGCGGGAGATCTGGCAGGTCACGGTCAGCCTGATAGTCGACGCGCTGAGGATGGCCAACGCTCGCGTCAGTGATCTGCATGCCATCGGCATCACCAACCAGCGTGAGACCGTGGTCATGTGGGACCGCACGACCGGAGAGCCGGTCTCGCGGGCCATCGTGTGGCAGGACCGGCGGACGGCCGACTTCTGCGATGAGCTCCGGGCGCGCTCGGGGTTGGAGGAGACGATCCGCCACAAGACCGGCCTCGTGCTCGATCCCTACTTCTCCGCCACGAAGGTCAAATGGCTGTTGGATCACGTCGCCGGATTACGGCGGCGCGCAGACCGGAACGAGATCGCCTTCGGCACGGTGGACTCGTGGTTGGTCTGGAACCTTACCGGCGGCAAGGAGCACATCACCGATTATTCGAATGCGTCTCGAACTTTGCTTTACAACATCGAGAAGCTTCAATGGGATCAGGAGCTTCTTGATCTGCTCGATATGCCACGGTCAATCCTGCCCGAGGTCAAGCCGTCTTGCCACGTCTACGGCCGGACCGCTCCGGGCGTATTTCCGGGCGCTCGACCTGTCCCGATCGCCGGGATCGCCGGCGACCAGCAAGCGGCTCTGTTCGGCCAAGCCTGCTGGGGAGCGGGCTTGGCCAAGAACACCTACGGCACAGGCTCGTTCCTGCTGGTGAACACCGGCACCAACATGGTGCGCAGCAGGGAAGGGCTGTTGACGACCATTGCTTGGGGCATCGCGGACGAACCGGTCGAATACGCGCTGGAAGGCGCCATCTTCATCACCGGTGCAGCCGTGCAGTGGTTGCGCGATGGGTTGGGCATCATCAAAACCGCGGCGGAGACCGAACTCCTCGCCCGTTCGGTCGTGTCCAACGAGGGGGTTTACTTCGTGCCGGCGTTGGTCGGCCTCGGCGCCCCGCATTGGGACCCGCACGCCCGCGGCACCCTGATCGGGATCACCCGCGGGACAACCAGGGCGCATCTCGCCCGGGCGGCTCTGGAGTGCATGTGTTATCAGACGCGCGACGTGGTCGAGGCCATGGAGCGCGATGCGGGGCTTCCGCTCAAAGAACTGCGCGCCGACGGCGGCGCCTCGGTTAACGGCTTCCTTATGCAGTTCCAGGCCGATCTGCTCGGCATCCCGGTCGAGGTGCCGCAGATCACCGAGACCACGGCCCTGGGGGCCGCCTATCTGGCCGGGCTCGCGACCGGTTTTTGGCAAGGCCGGGAAGAGCTGGACGCGAGGTGGAAGCTTGCGCACCGGTATGAGCCGCGCATGTCGAGCAGCGAACGGGGACGGCTCTACCGACGTTGGCGCCAGGCACTGGAACGGGCCAAAGGCTGGGCAATGGAGGAGCCGCCGGAGCACGAGGCGAGCTGAGTGCCCGGCAGTGAATAATCCCACCGAAATTACCCCGTCATGCCCGGACTTGTTCCGGGCATCCTCGTGTTGCGGCCGTCACCAAGCTCCTGAAAAATATGGCTTGACGGCACTGCGTAGATGGCCGGACGTACTTTTGTACCTCAGGTTAATTGATTGTTCGCGGACGGGCTCTAGACGGCTTCGCCTCGTCCTTGAGATCGGCAGCGTTTGCTCGTTACCGACAAGCTGATGCGTCGAAGTCCGACCATGACGATTATGGACCGGGACTCCTGTCTGGAACGGTTGCGGCAGCGGCCCGAGTTCTGGGACGTGATTGTCATTGGCGGCGGCGCCACAGGATTGGGCACCGCGCTCGAGGCCGCCGCCCGCGGCTACCGCACCCTCCTCCTGGAGCAGCACGACTTCGCCAAGGCGACGTCCAGCCGCAGCACCAAGCTCGTCCACGGCGGTGTGCGCTACCTCCAGCAGGGCAACGTGTCCCTGGTCATGGAGGCGCTGAAGGAACGGGGACGCCTGCTCGAGAACGCCCCCCACATCGCCCACAACCTTCGCTTCGTCATCCCGGTCTACGACTGGTGGGAGGGACCGTTCTACGGCGTGGGCATGAAGCTCTACGATCTTCTGGCCGGCAAGCTCGGGCTCGGACCGTCCAAGGTGCTCTCGCGGGAGGAGACCCTGAAGCTCTTGCCGAACATCGAGGCGAAAGGCCTGCGTAACGGCATCATCTATTATGACGGCCAATTCGACGATGCCCGCCTCGCCATCAGCCTTGCCGCGACGGTCGCCGACATGGGCGGCACGCCGCTCAACTATGTCAAGGTGACCAAGCTGAAGAAGCGTGGCGGACTGGTCAGCGGGGTGCAAGCGCAGGACATGGAGACCGGCGAGGAGCTGGAGTTCGACGGGCGCGTGGTCGTCAATGCGACCGGCATCTTCTCGGACGACATCCGCCAGATGGACGATCCCGCCGAGCAACGGCTGATCGCCCCGAGCCAGGGCGTGCATCTGGTGCTCGATGGCGCCTTCCTCTCGGGCGAGAGCGCCATCATGGTGCCGAAGACCGCCGACGGGCGGGTTCTCTTCGCCGTTCCCTGGCACGGCCGCATCATCGTCGGCACGACCGACACGGCGATCGAGAACACGCCTCTGGAGCCGAGGGCGCGCGAGGAGGAGGTCCAATTCCTGCTCGAGCATGCGGCCCTCTATCTCGACCGCGACCCGACCCGCGAGGACGTGCTCAGCATCTACTGCGGTGTGCGGCCGCTGGTCCGCTCCCCCGGCGACAAGGGTACGGCAGTCCTTTCGCGCGACCACGTGCTGATGATCGCCAAGTCCAACCTGGTCACAATCACCGGCGGCAAGTGGACGACCTACCGCAAGATGGCGGAGGACACGATCGATGCCGCGGCCTTGGTCGCCGGGCTCGAGGAACGCCCGTCGCAGACGGCGCGGTTGCGCCTCCACGGCTGGCT
>DATEQL010000739.1:0-4214 GCA_035272665.1 Allostellaceae bacterium | reverse complement strand
CCCTGACACCGTGGGTGAACTACCTCGCGGGGTTCGGGGCGATCCTCTTGACCTTTCTCGCCGGCGCCGAGATCGATGTGAAGGTCATTCGCCGGAATTTCGGCTCGACGATGGCGATCGGGATGGTCGGCTTCCTCGCCCCTTATCTCGGCGTCCTCGGCTGGGCCCATTTCATTTCCGGCTGGCCCTGGGCGCAGGCCCAGATCGCCGGCATCGCGCTGTCGACGACTTCGGTCGCCGTCGTCTACGCCGTCATGGTCGAGACCGGGTTCAACCAGACCGAAATCGGCAAGATCATCCTGGCGGCGTGCTTCATCAACGATATCGGAACGGTTCTGGCGCTCGGTCTGGTGTTTGCCAATTACAATTTTTGGCTGCTGGCGTTCGCCGCGGCGACGTTAGTCGCGATGGTTTTCTTGCCGCGCTGGACGCCGTGGGTCTTCGCCAGGCTCGGCTCGCGGGTCAGCGAACCGCAGATCAAGTTCGTGCTGGTGATCCTGTTTGCGCTCGGTGGGCTCGCCAATACGGCGAAGAGCGAGGCGGTGCTGCCGGCCTACCTGATCGGCATGGTGCTCGCACCGGTCTTTCTCGCCGACCGGGAGCTGATGCATCGAACCCGGGTCATCGCCTTCACCGTGTTGACCCCGTTCTATTTCCTGAAGGCGGGCTCGCTGGTGCGCGCCGATGTCATCGTCGATGCGGCCGGCCTGATCTTCGTCTATCTCGCGGTCAAGATGATTACCAAGTTTGTCGGCATCCTGCCGCTGACGCGCATCTTCCGGTTCGAACGGAAAGAGGGGATGTACACGACCTTGATGATGTCGACCGGCCTCACCTTCGGGTCGATCTCGGCGCTTTTCGGGCTGACCAATCACATCATCGACGAGCGCCAATATACAATCCTGTTGACCGCCGTGATCGGCAGCGCGGTGGTGCCGACTCTGATAGCCCAGCGCTGGTTCCAGCCCGACTTCAAGCCGCTGGTGAATACCGCAGGTGGTCCGACGCCAGTCGTCACCGCAGAGGGAAAGTAGAATGTATACCCGGATATTGGCGGCGAACGACGGGTCGCCGGGCGGACGAAAGGCGCTCGCCGGCGCGATCGAGCTGGCACGCAAGGTTTCCGCGGAGCTTCACATGGTGACGGTCGAGGAGCTGCCGCGTTTCCCGGCGAGCATCGACGAGATTGCCGAAGAAAAGGACGAGGCGAACCACCGCTTCGCCCCCGTCATCGACGCGGCTAACGCCGAGGCGAAAGCAGCCGGGGTGGCGATCGAGACGCATCTCGTCCCCGGCCACGTGGCGGACGCGGTCATCGGGCTGATCGAGCAGCTGAAGGCGGACCTCCTCGTCGTCGGCTTCATGGGCCATTCGCAGCTCTACGAACGGATCATCGGCGGCACCACCGACCGCCTCGTCCGCTTGGCGCCCTGCGCGGTCCTGGTGGTGAAATAGCGCGCTCAGACCTTTTCGACGTTCCACATCAGGAATGGCGGGGCGGCGATGACGCCTTTGATATTCTTGCGATAGGCGGTCTTGTCCGTCCACTGCCCGGTCGGCACGTAGGGGACGGTCTCAAAGGCGCGCTGCTGGATCTTTGTGGCGATTTCCTGACGGGCCTCGCTGTCGCTCGCCTTGAGCCACTGCGTCCGCAAGTCCTCGAGCGTGTCGTCCTTTGGCCAGCCGAACCACGCGCCGTCGCCATTGGCGCGCAGCATGACATTCAGCGTCGGGTCGAGCAGGTCGGCGCCGACCCAGCCGGTGCAGAAGATGTTCCAGCCACCCTCGTCGATCGGCTTCTTCGACGCGCGGCGTGTCACCAACGTGCCCCAGTCGCTTGCCGCGATCTCGACATTGATCCCGAGATTCTTTAAGAGGTCGGCGGTGACCAGTGCCTCGGCGTGGATCAGCGGCTGGTCGACGGCGTCGAGCACAATAACCTTTTCGCCCTTATACCCGGCCTCGGCAATCAGCTTCTTGGCCTTGTCGACATCGCGTTTGCCGGTCATCGCTTCCGAGCCGGCGTTGCTCGACATCGGCGTGCCGCAGGTAAAGAACGAGGGACACACCTTCCAGTTCTGCGGGTCGCCGGCATAGGCGCTCATGAAATCGGCCTGACTGGCAACCGCTAGCACGGCTTGGCGCATCTTCACATTGTCGAAAGGCGGGAATAGCTGATTGAAGCGCAAGCAGCCCATCGACGGCAGCGGGTTGGCCTCGATCACGGTAATATCGCGATTGCCGGCCAGCACCGGCCAGACGTCGGGCGGCGGGTTCTCCCACCAATCGGCCTCACCGCTGTTGAGGGCCGCAATCTTCGTCGTGGCGTCAGGGATATAGAGCCATTCGACGCGGTCAACCTTGACCACCTTGCCGCCCGAGGCCCAGCTCGACGGCTCGCTGCGCGGTACATAATCCGGGTTCTTGACATAGACCACTTGGTGACCGGGCTGGAACTCCTCGGCAACGAATTTGAACGGTCCCGACCCGACCATTTCGGTGACCTGCTGATACGGATCGGTCTTGGCTAGGCGCTCGGGCATGATGAACGGGGCGAGGCTCGACACCTTGGCGATGCCGTCGATCAACAACGGGAACGGCTCTTTCAAGCGGATCGCGAAATCTTTGCCGTCGCCGCCGGTCATTTCCTCGACCGCGGTCGCGAGCGCCTGGCCGAACCCGTCGCGTACCATCCAGCGTTTTAGCGAGGCGACGCAATCGGCACCGCGCACCGGTTGGCCGTCGTGGAATTTGAGGCCGTCGCGCAGGATGAAATTGTAGCGGAGCTTGTCCGGCGAGATATTGTAGTCGCCGACCATCTGCGGATGCGGTTTGAACTTGTCGTCGATCGCGAACAACGTGTCGAAGATCATATAGCCGTGGTTGCGGGTGATGTAGGCGGTGGTCCAGATCGGGTCGAGCACACGCAGATCCGACTGGGCAATAAAGTGCAAGGTCTTCGCGCCGGCGCTTTGGGCCTTCGCCTTGAACCCGGCGGCGAGAGTTGCCGCCCCTGCGGCGACCCCGAATTCGCGACGTGTCATCCCGCCAGCCATCCCTGACCTCCCTTGTTTGAAGTTGCATCGTAGAACTTAGCAAAAACCGGGCCGCTACGCGCGGCCAATCGGCCCTCTGCCTTTGATCAGAACGCACCACGAGCGTCGCGGCCGGCTCCGGTTGACATCGGGTGGGAGGGCGGCTTCCCGGCCACGTGACATTGACGGAGGCAGGGCGAGGCCGCTATTTCGGCCAATGGGTTCGATGCGTCTTGATGACTTCGATTTCGATCTGCCGCGCGGGTTGATTGCCAACCACCCTTGCGAGCCGCGCGATACTGCCCGTCTACTGCTGATTCCGTTATTGGGAAGTTTCGAGGACCGGCGGATCACCGACCTGCCGGCGTTATTGAGGCCGGCGGATCTTCTCGTGTTCAACGACACCAAGGTGATCCCGACACGGCTCGTCGGACGCCGCGGGGCGGCATCCGTCGAGGTCACGCTCTATCACAATCTCGGCGGCGGCGCATGGCGCGCCTTCGCCAGGGGTGCGCGCCGGTTGCGCGTGGGCGACCGCCTCGTCTTCGCCGAGGGCTTCGCCGCCGATGTTGCCGAGAAGCATCCGGAGGGTGACGTGACCTTGCGCTTCGACCGCGAAGCGGGCGGCTTCCGCGATGCCCTCGCGCAATACGGCACGATGCCGCTGCCGCCCTATATCAAGCGCCCGCGCGGCGGTGACCCGCGCGATCGCGCCGATTATCAGACTATCTTCGCTCGCGCCGAGGGTGCGGTGGCGGCGCCGACCGCGGGTCTCCATTTCACGCAAGCCCTGCTCGAGGCGCTCGCAGAGCGAGGCATCGCCTGGACGACGCTGACATTGCACGTCGGACCCGGCACTTTTCTGCCGGTCAAGACCGATGATCCGTGCGACCACAAGATGCACGCCGAATGGGGTGTGCTTTCCGCCGAGACCGCGGAACGTGTCATGGCGGCGCGGCGCGCCGGCGGACGCATCGTCGCGGTCGGGACGACCAGCCTACGGCTCCTCGAAAGTGCCGCGGCCGAGAATGGCGAGATTCGGCCCTTTTCCGGCGAAACTCGATTGTTCATCCTCCCCGGCTACCGGTTCCGGGCGATCGACATGCTGCTGACGAACTTTCACCTGCCCCGCTCGACCCTGTTCATGCTGGTCGCCGCTCTCGCCGGGCTCGACCGCAT
>DATEQL010000738.1:0-3321 GCA_035272665.1 Allostellaceae bacterium | reverse complement strand
CGGCTTCTTTCCCCGCTACAATCGGATGATGGCCGAGCACGGCTTTCGCGACGAGGCCGCGGCCATCACCGAGGCGTGGTCACGCGGAGACAGGGAAGCGGCCGAGCGCGCGGTCAGTGACGCGCTGATCGACGCCACCAGAGTCGCTGGGACTGCGGAGCAATGCCGCGACCGCATCGAAGCCTACCGGCGCTCGGGCGTCGACCTGCCGATCCTGAGCCCGTTCGCCCGCGGCCCCGGCGCCAAGGCCAGGTTTGAGGCCGTGATCCGGGCTTGCGCACCATCAGCTAATGCCGGATGAGCACAGGCGCCTCTGAGGCCATCGTCATGGCCGACCTCGATCCGCGGCATCCACATGCGACTGCTTAGATTCGTCATCACCGGGCTCGACCCGGTGATCCATGAGCTTTGCGGCGTGGAAAGGCGTGGATGGCCGTGTCAAGCACGGCCATGACGATGAAAGATCTGGGAGATTAAGCCAGCTTGAACCCCTGGCGGGCCAGCAGCTTCCAATTGCCGTCTTGCTTCTGCCAGACCTGCAATGCACCGATCTTGACACTAATGGGCTTGCCGTCGGTCTCCATTTCAGCTTCGAACAGCGCGCGATGGCAGCATTGCCGACTACCGCGATGCTGAGTTCGGGAAAAGTGAGCGACTTGACAATCGCCTTGCTCGTCATGACCCCATCCACGAACTCCGCTTTTGTCTGAACCTTGCCGCTCGAATGGCCATAGCTCAGCTGGTCGGCCGCAAGCTTCTCCAATTCCCCCTTGTCCGCGGTCAGCAGCGCCTTTCTCAGCCCCTCGACCGCCTGGCCGACTGCTGCGTCGGCGGCGGCTTCGGCGAGCGCTGGGGCGTCCCGCACCAGGCTCGACAGCCGAGCGCACGCGCGCCGGCGGCAGCCAGGCGACGGCGAGTGATCTCCATTGGTTCCTCCCGCGGTATCGATGAACTTGTTGGGTATATATTCGATCAGGGCGCCCCTTCGCGCAATTCCGCTGGCACCCCGCTGAAGGCGGGCGGGGGGATGCGGCGCTTAGAGGCGGCTTCGTAGGCCGCGGCGATCTGGAGGAGAACATCCTCCCTGCCAGGCTCGGCGCGGAAGACGAGCGAGAACGGCAGGCCGGGCTCCGGGATCGTGATCGGCGTGTCGGCAGGGACAGAGATATATCGCGTGCCGTCCGCGCTGAGCGCGAAGACCGGGTCGTAGACGGTCGTAACAAAACCGGCCGGGATCAGCACCTCGGTCAGGCCGGCGTTCGGGCCGTAGAATGATTCGAGGCGCAGGTTGTTGCGTCCCCCGAGCGGGTCGTGGGCGCCGCCGATCTTGGCCGGCGGCAAGGGGGTGTGCAGGCGCACCAGCGCATCGAGCCGGTTCTCCAGCATCACCATCATGTCGACCCGGCGCAGCAGCTCGCGCAGCATGATGCGCTCGTCCACACCCTGCCGCCCGCCCAATGGGTTGCGCGGATCGGTCACTTCTTCCCAATTCTTGAAGGCGGCGCGGCCATCGTCGCCCCAGAATTTGGAGCGCGCATTGAGGCTCGCGAAATCGACCAAGGTTTCGCTGAACCCTCGCCTCCACCAATCGGTGGCGCGGCGCGACAGGTATTGGTTGACATGGAAGCGGAACATCATCGCCAGCTCCTGCTCCTGGATCGTGGCGATGTCGAGGTTCGCGGGGGGTGCTACCCGGCCTTCGGCGAGTTCGACGCAATAGTCGATCGGCGTCAGCGTGCCGGTGCCGAAGACCTTGCCGGGAGCAAACTCGGTCGGCCGGATCGCCGCGACGAATTCCTTGAACAAGGGCTGACCCTCGGGTCCCAGACGGAATAGCAGGCCGGGCATGAAGACCGGCACCAGCCTCGTGAGCGCTCGCCGGAAATCGGGGTTCATCGCCTCGAGGGAGGGATCGCGTTCCCACAGCGGATCGGAGGACTCGACCAGAGTCGCGCCGAGCCTTTCGCCGAGGATCACTTTGATTTCCGCGGCGGCGGCCGTGCAGGTCGGCACGGTTGCCTTCTCGCCAGGCCGGACCAGCATCGATTCGCGGACAACCCCGATGCGCATGCCCGCGAGCGAGCCCGCAGCGCCGGATATCCGAGAGTGGCCCGCGTAAGGCGTCGCCAGCACCGAAGAGCGCGGCACCGTCGTGTAGGGGTCGCGCGGGTCATAATAGCCGGTTTCGGGATCCTTCAGCGCGTCGAGCACTTTGGCGGCGTCGCCGATCGTGCGGGCGAGGATGCCGGCGCGGTCGCAGTAAATGTCGGCGCCGATGGCGCCGCCATTGAAGCTTAGCACCGCCTTGTGGGGCAGAATCAACGCCACCGCATTGTGATTGGCCGGGCCGCGGGTCGAGGCGCGGGTTTCCTCGCCGAGGCTCACCATGACGAGATTGGCGCTGACCGATACACCCGAGCCCGAACTCGAGCCCAATGAGGCGGCGCGCGTCGTGTCGTAGGGGTTGGCCGGGTTGCCGGCCCAGCTCGAGCGCTGATAGCCGAGCACCGACGGCAACACCTTTTCAGGCTTGTGCCGGCCGCCGGGGTCGCCCGCCCGGCCGTTGTATTCGGTGCAGCCGGCTTTGGCGAAGATGATCGCGCCCTTGTTGCGCAGCTGTTCGACGAGCACATGGTCGCGCGCCGGGAAATCGATGTCATAGGCCGCGTCGCCCCCGGCGGTCGTGCGCATGTCCTTGGTGTCGAACGGGTCCTTGAAGCTGAACACGACACCGTACATCGGCAGTTTTGCGAGATCGGGGTTGCACCCATAGGCGGCATCGAGCTCGGCGGCGCGCTCGAGCACGTCGGGGAGCCTGCGAAACATCTCGCAGACCGGCGGCGCACCGGGCGGCAGCGGCCCCTTGGAAGGGTGCCGGTCGAAATCGCCGCGGCAGGTGACGGAACGCTCGCCCCTGATGTTGAGCGTGGCCAGCGCGTTGAGCTGCCCGGCATCGGGCTTGCCCGCGATCATCCCGTATTGTTGCTGCACCACAAGGTCGGACGCGGTCGGCTCCATGCGGCCGAATTCGAGCGGCGGGCCCCGGTACTTGTCGAGATCCGGCAGGATCGCCGAGGCTTTGATGGTCTCGGTCGGGAAGCGCAGCGGCGCCGTCGCGCGCAACGAGCCCGGAGCCTCCGGGACCGGCATGCCGTCCTCGGTGACAAGCACGCTCGCGACGCCGTTATAGGCCCGGGCGCGCTCGATATAGTGCTGAACCACAGCGACGCAGGTCGTCTGCCCATTCTTGATCGCCTGGTGCAACTCGTCGATCGTCGCCTCCTCGAGACGAAACGGCTTGTCCTCTTCTGTCACGACCCC
>DATEQL010000737.1:0-4040 GCA_035272665.1 Allostellaceae bacterium | reverse complement strand
CGGCCGCCGGCCTCCGACGACCTGACCCTGTTCCGCGAGCGCGGCCGCGAGATGCACGACTTGCTGCACGTCGTGACGGGTTACGGCCGCGATCCGCTTGGCGAAGCCTGCCTCGTCGCCTTTACCTATGCGCAGAACCGGCTCAAGGGGTTAGCGGTGATTGCCGTCTTCGCCGCCCGCAGAATCGCCGGCTCCCGCCCCGGCCAGCCGGTGCGGCGTGCCGTGTTCGAGGGCTATCGCCACGGCCGCAGCGCGGGATGGCTGCCCGGTGCCGATTGGGAGGCTTTGCTGACCCAGCCGGTCGAGGCAATCCGTGCGCAATTCGCGGTCAAGCCGCCAACGTACTACCGGACGATCCTGGCAGCGGTGCGCGGCCGCGACAGCACAGTTGGGAATAGCCAGCCGGCCCGGGCGCACCCTGCCATTCAGTCCTCTTCGTAGCCCGGCGTCGCCAGCATCGGCGGGTCGGCGACCTCGACCAGCTCGACCCGTCCGAACCCGTTGAACCCGGTCCGCAGGCAGGCGCCGTAGGCGCCGAGCTGGCCGAGCTCGACCCAGTCTCCCTCGCGCATGTCGACGGGCAGGCGGAACGGCCCGCGCATCCGATCGGCACTGTCGCAGGTCGGCCCAAACAGCGCGAAATCGACGAGCGGCTCGTCCGCGCAATCTGCTTCGCCGAGCCGGATGCGTCGCGCCGGAAAACGGAAGCCGAGGGCACCAGCATCACTCAGGCTGCCATAGACGCCATCGTTCATGAAAAGCGTGTCGCCGCGGCGCAGCTGCACCTGCACCACGATCGATCCGCCGCCGGCAACGAGCGCCCGGCCGGGCTCGGCCCAAAGCCGGACCCCCCCGGGAAGCGTGGCCGCAGCGGCACCGATCGCGGCGATGTAGTCGCCGAGCGGCGGCGGCGCCATGTCCGGGTAGCTGACCGGAAAGCCACCGCCGATATCGACGATATCGACGGCAACCCCGCAGCGGGCGATCACCTCGCCGGCCCGCGCAATCGCCCGCGCATAGACATCGGGATCCAGGCACTGCGAGCCGACATGGAAAGAAATGCCGAGGCGAGCGGCGTGCGGCCTGGCCGCCCGTAGCAGGTGGACGGCCTCCTCGACAGGTGCGCCGAACTTGCCCGAGAGGTCGTAGACCGCCCCACCCTTTGGCAAGGCCAGCCGCAAAAAGAAACCCAAGGTCGGCGGATCGCCGACGAGCCCGACCGGCACCGTCTCCTGCATGATCTTGGCCAGCTCGTCGACGCTGTCGAGCGCGAAGTCGGTCACGCCGTAGCGGTGGAAGGCCTCCCGAATAGCTGGCCGCGCTTTGACCGGGTGCATGAAGTGGATCTCGGCCGCTGGCAGCAGCTTGCGCACGAGGGCCACCTCGGCGAGCGAGGCGCAGTCGAAGTGACGGACGCCGCCAGTCCACAGGGCGCGCAACACACGCGGCTCGGGATTGCATTTGACGGCATAAAGGACATCGCCCGGAAAGCAGTCGATAAACCGCCGCGCCGCGACGGCGATCGCCGCCGGGCGCAGGCACAGCAACGGATCGCTCGGCCGTGCGGCCGCAACGACCGCGTCGATGCGCGGAAGAATGGCACGCCCGAGCGAGCGGGAAGAAGCAAGACGGACTTTCGCCATCGCACGATCCTCCGAAACCAGGAGGCGACACACCGCTCCGGGCGCTTAAGGCGCCGAAGGCGGAATGACGGATCGAGGGTGGATTGCCGCGACGGGGCGAACGCGCCCCGAAGCGTCAGATGATCGTGCGAGGACTTCGCATCGCGTGCCGGAACATATCCGTTTCCCTTAAGGACGCCGGTCCACAGGTGACCGGCTCGACCGAAAAGGACGCGCTACGTCGTAGCAGCACCCCTTGCGGAACGGGGTTCTAGGCACGTGCGATTTGCGTCGGAGCCGTAAGATGGGCAAATGGACCCCAGATGCAAGGAGTTTTTCGAAATCTCCGGGGTCCAGGTTCCCTTTTGGCGGCCGAGGAACCTAAAATCGCCTTTGGCCCGGGGGGGGGAGATAAGCGGGATGCCGGTGAATGGGGTAAGGCGGATCGGGGTGATCGGAGCCGGCATGGTCGGGGTCTGCACGGCGAGCTGGCTTCAGCGCGACGGCCATACCGTCTTTCTGGTCGAAGCCGGAGAGCCGGGTCGAGGCGCCTCCTTTGGCAATGCCGGCTGCTTCAACGGCTCTTCGGTGACACCGTTGTCGATGCCGGGCGTGGTCGGGAAGGTGCCGCGCTGGCTCTTCGACCCGCTCGGTCCGTTGTCGCTCCGCTGGGGCTATCTGCCGGCGATCGCTCCGTGGCTCCTCCGCTTCATCCGGGCCGGCACTCCAGAGAAGGTCCGCGCGCAAGCTCGCGCTTTGCGCCCGCTCGTCGGCCCGACCCTCGAAGCGTTGAGGCCGCTTGTCACCGCCGCCGGCGCCGAGGATCTCGTGCATCGGCTGGGCCATCTTTTTGTCTATCGCTCCGAAGGAAGCTTGGGAAAGGATCGCCTCGCCTGGGATTTGCGGCGTGAAAACGGCGTCGAGATCGACGAATTCGACGCCGATGAACTGCGCCAGCTCGAACCGGCCCTGTCGCGCGAGTATGTCCGCGGCGTGCTCGTGCGCGAGAACGGGCATACCTCGAACCCGCTGGCGCTGGTCGAACGCCTGCTGGAACACTTCCTGCGGTCGGGTGGCGAGCTCGTGCAATCGCGAGCGCACGGGTTTCGCCTCAACGGCCATCGCCTCACCGCGATCCAAACCGACGAGGGCGATCTTCCGGCCGAGGCCGCGATCGTCTGCGCCGGCGCCTATTCAAAGCCGCTCGCCGCGTCGCTCGGCGACCGCGTGCCGCTCGAGACCGAGCGCGGCTATCACCTGATGATATCGGATCCGGAGGTGATGCCGCGGATCCCGACCGCCGATGCCGACTGCAAGTTCGTCGCCACACCGATGGCGACGGGGCTGCGCTTTGCCGGCACCGTCGAGCTCGCCGGGCTCGCGGCACCCCCCGATTGGCGGCGCGCCCGGATCCTGCTCGCACAGGGCCGCAAGATGCTGCCCGGCCTGCCTGCCTCCCATCCGGAGGAGCGGATATCGGTGTGGATGGGCCATCGGCCGAGCCTGCCCGACTCGCTGCCGGTTCTCGGTCCGTCGCGGTCCACCCCGGACGTGGTGTACGCCTTCGGCCACGGTCATGTCGGGATGACCGCGGCGCCGATGACCGGTAAAGTCGTTGCCGACCTCGTCGCTGGCCGCCCTCCCTCGATCGACATCGCTCCGTTTGCGCCAGGTCGGTTCGGCTGACCGGCGGCCGGGTCTCATCACCCGCGCAATTGCCCGCCGGTTGCCTTTTCGACCTGGGCGATGAGGCGGGTCGAGAACGCTTCGATTTCGGCGTCGGTCAGCGTGCGCTCCTGCGGTTGAAGCACGAGGGTGATGGCGAGCGACTTTTTGCCTTCGGGCAGGCCCGCTCCCTGATAAACGTCGAAGAGGCGGATCTCCGTGACGAGCTTGCGGTCGACTCCGCGGGCCGCACGCAGCAAGGTGTCGGCTGGAAGCTCGCGATCGACGACAAAGGCGAAGTCGCGCTCGATCGGCTGGAACACCGGCAGGCGAAGCGGCTGCTTGACGCGTCCCTTGCGCAACTCGGGCACTTCATCGAGAAAAACCTCGAAGCCGGCAATCGGCGGCCGCACATCGAGCCCGTCGATGACCGCCGGATGCAGCTCGCCAAAGGCACCCAGCACCTTCGGACCGAGCCGCAAGGTGCCGGCCCGACCGGGATGGTACCAGCCGGGAGGATCGGCGGTGACCTGGATGTTCTCGGCTGGCCCCCCCATCGCGGCGAGTGCCGCCAGCGCATCGGTCTTGACGTCGTAGAGATCGACTTCGCGCGCCGGCTCGCGCCAGTGCTTCGGGCCGGTATGCCCGGCGCGCAGTCCGGCCGCGACCAGCGCCTGGCCGGCCGGCGTATCGTCCCGATAGGCCGGACCGAGCTCGAACAGCGCCGCGTCCGGAAATCCGCGATCGGCGTTG
>DATEQL010000736.1:0-4140 GCA_035272665.1 Allostellaceae bacterium | reverse complement strand
GCCGATCGGCTGCGGCCGGTGCTCGCCAAGGAGGCGTTTGCGCTCGTTCTCTGCAGCCCGATGCAGCGCGCGCGTGAAACGTGCGAGTTGGCGGGTCTCGGCGACAGGGCCGTTATCGACCCCGACTTGGCCGAGTGGAATTACGGCCAATACGAGGGTCTGACAACGAAGCAGATTTACGAGGGCGCGACGGGTTGGCTGATCTTCCAAGATGGATGCCCGGGCGGCGAGACACCGGACGAGGTGGGTGCGCGGGTAGACCGGGTGATCGCCCGGGCGCGCGCCACCTCAGGCGACGTCGCACTGTTTGCGCACGGACACGTGCTGCGCGTGCTCGCGGCTCGCTGGATCGGACTGCCGGCGGGCGCCGGGCAGCATTTTCTGCTGGATACGGGCACTCTGTGCGTTCTCGGCTATTACCGAGAGGTACCGGCGGTGAGGATCTGGAATGGGCCCCTGATCGAGCACACGCGGTGACAAAGGGGGTTCCCAAAGCCGCCTGGAAACCGGCGGCCCCAACCACAGGAGGGATCATGAGAGCAGTTCCGATTGCATCATTTGCGCTACTGCTGGCCGTCAGCTGCGGCTGGATTAGTCCATCCCTCTCGCAAACGCCGCCTTCCGTGCCCGGCGGGACGCCGGGGGTCGGGATTCCCGGGGTCAAGGTTCCGTCGATCCCGGGAGTGCAGCAGCCGGCAATCCCAGGGCTGCAATCCCCTCCAGGTACGGGCGGCGCCCCAGGTGCGGCAGGCGCCGCGGGAGCAGGCGCATCGGTCACCAAGGGGCAGGACACGCAATGGGCGGGGAAAAGATGTCTGAATAGAGGCGACAACAACATGGGGACTTGTCAGGATGTATGTAGGAATCTAGGCGTTACGCGCACCAGCGACTCCAGGGAATATTCTGGCATTTGCAACTACTAAAGGCCGATTGCGCGCTGCCCGGACGCTGGCGCCAGCGTGGCAAGAGCTTCCCGCTTGGCGCGACGCTGGTCCCGGGCGGCGCCAATTTCAGCGTGTTCGCCAAATATAGTACGGCGGCCCAGCTGCTGCTGTTCGACGCTCCGGACGCCGCGAACGCGGCTCGCGTTATCGACCTGGACCCGCGGATGAACCGCACCTACCATTATTGGCACGCCTTTGTGCCTGGGTCACGGCGGGCCAGATCTATGGCTACCGCGTCGCCGGGCCTTTCGATCCTGCGCGGGGGCTTCGTTTCGACCCCGACAAGCTGCTGCTCGACCCGTACGGGAAATGCGTCTCCCGGCCGGCGGGTCGCAGCCGTGAGGCGGCACGGCAGCCGGAGGACAACGCCGCCACCGCGCTGAGGAGTGTGGTCGTCGATCCGGGCGGATACGACTGGGAGGGCGATGCACCGCTGGGGCGGCCGTTCGCGAAGACCATCGTCTACGAGATGCACGTCGGCGGGTTCACCCGGCAATGGCCAGGAAAAATACCAGGTTGCAGACGTAAACCACGAGCAGCACGGCCGCAATCGCCAGGCTGAGCCCGATCAGTTTCTGCGCGCCGGGCTGAACGACGTCGCGAAAGGCACGAGAGAAATCGCGGCTATCAGCAGCATGGCTGCCTGAGATCGGGCCGCCGTGATGTTGTAGTGCTGGCTCCGGAAGCGCAGTCCGCCGGCGAGCATGGCCGCGCCCAAGACGAGCAGTATATTGCCGATGATCGAACCGGCGATCGACCCCTTGACAACATCATAAAGTCCGTGCCGCAGAGCGGCGAGGGCGATCACCAGCTCTCGGCATTCCCGAAAGTGGCGTTGAGCAAGCCGCCGACACCTTCGCCCGCACGCGCCGCCAGTGCTTCGGTGGCTCGCCCCATCCAACCAGCCAGCGGAATGATGGCCAGTGCCGCCGATCCGAATACCAGAATATGCGCCTCCGGCATCAACCAGTGCACGGATACGGCCACAGGGACTAGGATCAAGAGCCACCCCAACACTTCTGACCTCCCCTCTGCCGCGAACGAGCCTGCACCGACCCGGGCGCGCCCGATCCGGACGGAACGGCGCGCACCAGTGCCCGGTGCACAATCCAACAGGTTCTAGGGGCGCAAGATGTCCAGCGTGGAATTCCCACACCATACGCCCATCAAGTGATCCGCGTAGAGCGCGATCGGGTCCGCCCGCCGGCAAGACCTAGGCACGCTCTCCCGACGCTGGAGCTGCTGCCGATGCGTCGTCCGAAAGCCGAGCCGAACCTTTCTCCCGGTTACTTTGAATTGGCGACCGCCTGGCTGGTCGCGGACCGCTTCGACTCGTTGTCGCGCATCGGCAAGATCGACGGGCTGATCCCTGCAGGGGAGCGCGGCCGCGGGTCCCGAGACTAAGAAGGTTTGCTTCGTTCCGGAGATTTTGGCGCAAGGGTCTCGCTCGATTCGGCGGGCTCGACGCGGCGGTCGCCTTCATCTAGCGGCAGTTCGCAGGGTCGGAGCGGCGGCTCAGAGCGGCTCCCTCCTATTGCTTGCGCCAGACATAATCGACCGTGCAGGCGGGACCGTTATACCGCCCTTTAATGGTGCCCTGCGGGTCAATCTGGGCGTCGACTCGCATCGAGCGTTTGTTACGCAACACTGCGCCGCCTTGCGAGCTCACGGTTCCTGTCCAACTGTCCTTTGCCGACGATTGGACGGCACTGTTTGTGATCGTGAGGGTGTCGGGTGCATGTTCTCGCGGGCATTGCCGGCCATGGGCCGTGCTCTTCGATACATGTGCGGATATGCCCGCATATTTGCCATCGAAAGTCGTCATCGGCCCGGGGGCCTGCGCCGCGGCGGGAATCGCCAACGCGAAGCCCGCGATCGTCAAGAATACTTTCGCCCGACCAGACATGGTTCCCTCCCTCTTGATCTTGGGATGATAATACACTGTGTGGACCCGGTTAGACAGCGGAAGAGAGCGCGGCGATGTCTTATGCGGGGAAGAAAATGGCGCTCGCCTCCTCGGGCAGGCGCGACACTCCGGCGCTGGCTGGAGGAGGCCCAGTGCCGCGAGGTGGTCATCCTTAGTAGCGGCGTCGCTACGGATGGCGAGCCCTGCCTTTACTCCGCGACAGCCGCCGGTTGTTGGCGGTATCGCGCGCTTCGGTCTACCGCCGGCCAGCCGAGGTCAGCGACCCCGACCGAGCAATGATGGCGCTGATCGATCGGCATTATCTGACCCGACCCTACTACGGCTCGCGCCGGATGGCGGCGTGGCTGGCGACACAGGGGCATCGGGTCAACCGCAAGCGGGTCCAGCGGCTGATGCGTCTGATGGGGCTGGTGGCGATCTACCAGCGGCCGAACACGAGCAAGCCGGCGCCCGAGAGCAAGGTCTATCCGTACCTGCTCGGTGGCTTGCGGATAGAGCGAGCCAATCAGGTCTGGTGCGCCGACATCACCTACATCCCGATGGCCAAGGGCTTTCTTTACCTGGTGGTGGTCATGGACCGGGTGAGCCGTGCGGTGTTGGCGTGGCGGCTGTCGAACACACTCGGCACCGACTTATGCGTCGAGGCTCTGGAGTAAGCCCTGGCCCACTACGGCGGGCCCGAGATCTTCAACACGGACCAGAGCCTGCCCTCGCGAAAGCGGGGGGTTGCCAGTTCACCAGCGGCGACTTTACCGGCGTGCTCGAGCGCGGTGGGATCACGATCAGCATGGATGGCAAAGGCCGCTGCATGGACAACATCTTCGTCGAGCGGCTGTGGCGCAGCCTGAAATACGAGGAGGTCTACCTGCATGCTTATGCCAGCGTCGCCGAGGGAAAGGCCGGAATCGGTGCTTGGCTTCGCTTCTACAACGAGGAACGGCAGCATCAAAGCCTCGGCTACTGCGCGCCGCGGCAAATCTACCAGGAAGGCCTGTGGATATGTGGACGATCGGCTTTGCCGACCGGCTGCGCTTCCCCCGCTTCCCGAGCAAGCTCGGGAAGCGGGGAAATGCTCGTCGTCGCCCACATACCCAGAGGCACCACAGCCAACAAAGGATTTGATATTGATGGGGTAAAAAGTAGACTTGTCGAACTAGCCATCGCGCCAAACGCGATCGGAGCCGACATCGAAACCGGCAGGGCTACACCTTAAGACGCGGCTCCCGCTGTCTCACAATCGGGGACCACCTCACACCTAGAACGCGAGGG
>DATEQL010000735.1:0-2648 GCA_035272665.1 Allostellaceae bacterium | reverse complement strand
AGCCCAGGGTCTTGCGGGCGAGGGTGTCGTGGTCCTGCCGACCGGCTCGATGGTGAACACTTGGGTCCTCGGCCTGGCCCTGCGTAGCCTGGGGCTGACTACCCTCATCGTCAGCTCTCCGGACGAGATCGGCGGGCTCGGCCTGCCCGAAATCCGCTGCGTCGTCGCCGTCGCGGGCGAGCACCGGGCGGGCCTCGATGGCCTATGCGCCGATTCCGGCTGGCGGTTCATCAGCGTGCCCAAGGACATCTACGCCGGCGCTGCGCAAGCCGCCGCCCCGGATCTGCCCGAGCCAATGGGCTCGTTCGGAGGACATATCCTGCTGACCTCCGGTACCACGGGTGCCTACAAGAAGTTCCAGATCGACCCGGCTTCCGAGACGGTCCTGCTGCGTCGCCCGCAGGACGATCGCGAGATTTCCGCGCAGTCCGTTTTTAATGTCGTGAATTTTGGTGGATGGACAGCAGCCGGCTATTGGTTTCCGGCAAGCACTTGGGATGCCGGCGGCACTGTCGTGATGTACCAGGACCCGCACCCGTGGGAATCTTTTCGGCACCCCGGCATCACCCACGCCTTCGTGACCCCGCGTTTATTGTCGCAAATCCTGACGGCGGCGGCGGAAGCCCTGAGGCGTGACGACGCGATGCGGCTGTTCGTCGGCTCCGGCCCATTGTCGCAAGCGGTGTGGGACCTGGCTAGGCAGCGCTTGACCTCGCGCATTTATACGTCGGCGGGCGCCACAGAGGCCTTACAATACGCCCTAACGCCGATCGGGGGGCCAGAGGATCTGCGCTGGCACCGCATCCTGCCGTCGCGCGAGGTCCAGGTTGTCGATGAGGCAGACCGGATCTTGCCGGCCGGGCAGGTGGGACGGGTAAGGGTTCGCCTGCTCGACGGCATGAGACAGAGCTATCTCCACGACGAGGAGGCCTCGCGCGCCTTTTTCCGCGACGGGTACTTCTATCCCGGCGACCTCGGCGTGTTTCGCTCGGATGGCCGCCTGGCTTTGCACGGGCGGGTGACCGATGTCGTCAACATCCTCGGCAGCAAAATCGCCGCGGGACCGATCGAAGAGGCGTTGCAGCACAAGCTCGGGGTCAGCGGCGTCTGCGTGTTCTCGGTGGAGAACGAGGCTGCGGAGGAGGAAATCCACGTGGCGATCGAGACGGCCCGGCCGATCGATCAGACCCGGCTCGCGGACGCGCTCGGCCGCGAGCTGCAGGGTGCGCCTATCGCCCACGTCCATTTCATCGCCGCCTTGCCGCGCAACGACATGGGCAAGATCCAGCGTGACGTGCTGAAGAAGAGCGCCGCCTCGTTAACTGCGAACGGAAGCCGCCAGCAGCGGCGCCGGTCCCAGCGGCTGGCAAGAAAAGCTTCACAAGGTGTCCGCGTCGGCACGGCAAAGCCGGATTGAGCCGGAGCCGGGCGCGATCATGCTCGCGACGAAGATCCGCGCGAAGGCGAGGGAGACGCCCGACAAGACCGCCATCGTCTTCAACAATCGTGAGCTCTCCTACCGGCGCTTCGCCTGCCTGATCGAGATCTCCAGGCGGTATCTGGCAGCCCAGGGTCTTGCGGGCGAAGGTGTTGCGGTTCTGCCGAGCGGCTCGCTGATGAGCACGTGGATCCTCGGCCTGGCGCTGCACAGCCTGGGGATGACTACCCTTGCCGTCAGCTCGGCGGAGGAGATCGGCAGGCTCAACTTGCCGGACATTCGTTGCGTGGTCGCCACGGCGGGTGCGCATCCGGGGCTTGATCACATCTGCGCAGCCGGCGGGTGGCGGCTCCTGCGTGTGCCCGCCGAGATTATCGACGGCGCGACCGCCCAAGGCGTCGTGCTCGACCTGCCGGACCTGAGCGGCCCGTTCGGGGGTCACATCCTGTTAACCTCCGGCACGACCGGCAGCTACAAGAAGGTATTCTTCGATCCGGCGCAGCAGTGGCACCGCTTTTGTTACCTTCAAGGGCTGCACGGCATCACCGACCAATCGCTTGTCAACGTGTTGAATTTCGGGATGTGGACGAGCGTGGGATATTACTTCGCGGCAAGCACCTGGGATGCCGGCGGCACGGTGGTGATTTATCAGGGGCGGGCGTTGCACGACGCCTTCCGCTGGCCGGGGATCAGCCACACCTACGTAATTCCGCACTTGCTGGCGCAGATATTGGCGGCACCGGACGGCGCTCTGCCGCATAGTGACGCGATGCAGCTTTGCGTGATGGCCGGCGCGCTGCCGCAATCTTTGGCCGACTTGGCGCGGGCCCGGCTGACGCGGCAGATTTACATCCATTATGGTTCGACGGAGGCTTCGGTCAACGCCAGGACTCTGGTCGAAACCCCGGAGGACCTGCGTTGGCACCGTCCCGTCCCGTCATGTGGGATCGAAGCCGTCGATGAGCAGGGTCGAACGCTTGCGGCCGGTCAGGTCGGGCTCATTCGGGTTCCTGTCTTCGCCGGCGTGACCAGCTATCTCCACGACGAGGCGGCATCGCGCGCCTTTTTCCGCGACGGCTACTTCTACCCCGGCGATCTCGGCGTGTTCCGCTCGGATGGCCGCCTGGCCTTGCACGGCCGGGTGACCGATGTCGTCAACATCCTCGGCAGCAAAATCGCCACGGGGCCGATCGAAGAGGCGTTGCAGCAC
>DATEQL010000734.1:0-4838 GCA_035272665.1 Allostellaceae bacterium | reverse complement strand
CGGCCTTCGCCCGTCTCCGCGCCGCCATCGCGCTGGAGGACGACCTGCCCTACGACGAGCCGTGGGGCTGGATGCAGCCGATCCGCCACGCGCTCGGCGCTCTGCTGCTGGAGCAGGGCCGTGCGGCGGAGGCCGAGGTGGTCTATCGCGAGGATCTCGGCCTCGGTGGGGCACTGCCCCGCGCGCAAATCCACCCGGACAACCTGTGGGCCCTGCGCGGGCTGCTAGACTGTCTCAACCGACGCGGCGAGCCTGCGGAGGCCGCGCTAGTCCGCCAGCGCGTGGACCTCGCCGCCGCCCGCGCTGATCTGCCCGTATCGGTGTCCTGCTTCTGCGCCTGCGGTTAGGCCGCCTGAGCGCGCATCGACCGCGCTCGACCCCGAGCCAATGGCTCAAACCAACCCAAAGCCGCCGTTCGCTCGCCTCATTCGATCACCTCGTCGACCTGCACGAGCAGCAGCGGCGGGATGGACAAGCCAAGGGCTTTCGCAGTCTTGAGGTTGATCAAGAACTCAAACCTGGTCGGCTGCTTGACCGGCAGATCGACGGGCTTCGCGCCGTTGAGAATCTTTCCGGTGTAAATTCCGAGCTCGCCAGCGGCAGCAGTGATGCTCGGCCCATAGCTGATCAAACCGCCGGCAGCGACAAAATTCGCGCTGTGGATAGATCGCCGGAACTGCATAGCGCGACGCCAAACCCACGATCAGCTCGCGCCATCTGAAGAACGCGACGACCAGCGCATCAGCGTGCAGTCGGACAAGGCTCGCGAATGGGGCGTCGATGCCGCTTTCGGTGCTCGCCTTCAGAATTTGGAGCTGCAAGCGCTTCGGGCGGGCTGCTTCCTGCATGTCCTCAATGAAGCGCTCGGCATTCGGATCGCTCGGGTTCAAGAGAAGGGCGATCACCCTGGCCTGCGGAACCAATTCGGAAAGCAGTTCGAGGCGCTTTTGCATTAGCTCCACGACCATGACGCCGATACCGGCGAGGTTGCCTCCCGGCCACGGGAAGCTGGCGACCAACCCCGTCGCGACAGGGTCGCCGCCGCTGAAGAAGACGATCGGGATCGTCGAGGTCACTCTCTTTGCCGCAAGCACCGCAGCATCGCCGGTCGCCGCAATGGCGTCGACCGCGCGTTCGACGAGGTCGGCGGCCATCCGGCTCTCGGACAAGACGTCACGCCTTCGCCCACGGCTGGCTGCACCCACGCGCGGTCAGGCGTACGAGACCGCAATGCCCGTAGAGGTGCGAGGGGATTAGTCCCGCCCTTGAGCCGCCTAACCTTGTGCTTATAATGATCTACTTGGCGGAATAATAGCCGACGCCACAGCCCAGATCGCTGACCCTGGTTACGAGGCTAATCTTCGTAACTGGTGTATTGTCCGTGCCCGGCCTCGGAAACAGATACGTGACCTCGGTGAATTGACCTTCCGGCTTCTGCGCTGCGGCGTAGAGTTCCTCGCCAAACGCCTTGCCGGTGGAATCTTTAAGAGTTCTTTGGTCCGTACCAATCAAGCTCTTTGCATTAGGATTCGCAAGGACAGCAACAACCTTGCCATCGCTGACATTGGCGCAAAATACATAGAGGTCACGGTCTTTAAATCCACCTTCGCCCTTATTGAACATATCAAGAGCTTTGGCCTTGTCTGCTTTTACAGCAGCAACCGCCTTTTCCAGCATAGTTTTGGCTTCGGCGGCAGTCCCGCCAGAACTGGTCTGTTGACCGAAAGTTGTTGACGAGAGCGTAAGAACTGCGACTGCCGCCGCGGCGATCATGAATGGACGATACATGGTATCTCCGTTGCAGAGTTGGGGGGTCGAGCTAGGGTTCGGAACAGCCGTTAGGGAGCCGGATTTTCCCACGGGCCTCCTTCGATGAGCTAGATCGCGCGCATGACCTATTCCTCCCTTTCCTCACGCCATTTGTTGGCGCTAATGAGTGATTTCGTGAGCGTTGGTTAACGATGTCGAAATCGTGGTTTCTCGCCCATCTATCTTTAACTTCAGAACATTCTACCTGTAATTCCGCACGAAGGCGAGCGATTGAGCCGACGCCGGCGCCCGCAGCAAACCGGCCAGCAGCGCCGCCAGCGCCAGGCATTTCAGCAAATTCGCGAAACCGAGCCGTAAACGTTTCATTAAGCCTGGGCATCACATTCCGGGCAAATCGGGAATGTCGCGTTTCCACCCGAAGCGGCACTCGAGGCCGCCACAGATGGTACGCCAGGCGGGCGAAACTGGGCGGATGAGGCGGGCGGTAAGGTCGGTAAGCGACCGCGAGCCGGCCTTGGTGCGTAGATTGCTCTCTGCTAATCACACATTGCTCAGCGAGAACCACTCGGCGGTGCGTCGGCAGCACGAGCCCTGGAACAAGGGGCGCCTGATCGGGCAGAAACGGCCATTGAAGCCGAAGGATGTCTGGACATACGGGTCAGGCTCCAATTGGAAGGGAGGAAGCGTGACCTGGCCTTGTTCAACCTCGCCATCGACAGCAAACTCAGGGCTATGATCTCGTCCGGCTGCAGATTGACGATGTGGGGGTCGGCGGCCGGTGCGAGATCGAGCGACTGTGATTCAAAAGAAAACAGGCAGGCCGGTTCGGTTCGAGATTACGGGGCAAACCCGAGCAGCGGTTCAAGACTGGATTGCCGGCCTCGGTGACCGGAACGGGCGATACCTATTTCCGAGCCGGGTACGGAAGCAGCCGCACATCTCGACGCGACAGTATGCCCGGATTGTCCATGGATGGGTTGAGGATGCTGGTCTCGATAGTTCATCGTATGGTACTCACTCGATGCGGCGGACGAAGCCGGCCCAGATCTACAAGAAGAGCGGCAACCTGAGAGCGGTTCAGCTTCTCCTTGGACACACGAAGCTCGAAAGCACTGTTCGCTATCTCGGGATCGAGGTCGACGACGCGCTCAGCATCTCGGAGCAGGTCGAGCTGTGAGCTGAAGGGAGTTGCGGCTCTGGCGGTCCGCCGAGGCCGCAGCCTCATTAGGCCACGATCTCCGGCGAGTGGCTTAACCTGACCCTAAAGAGCCATTCCTGGCGTCCCCAAGGGACGGTCGGGTCGGTCAGGAAGCGCACCGAAGCGCCGATTGACCGCTGTCCGATGACCTGTCCATACTCGACCCACTTACGGAAAAGGGCGTTTATTCGGCCGATAACCCCACGAGTCGAGGAACCTGACGCATGAACATCCGCCATACGCCGGACACGGTGGCCGCGCCGTTTGGCCCCTATAGTCACGCGGTCGAGGTGCCCGAGGGCTCTCGGCTCCTCTACATCTCTGGCGAGGTCGGCGTGCTGCCCGACGGCACCGCCCCGAAAGGCATCGAGGCCCAGGCCGAGGCCTGCTGGCGGAACATCATCGCCATCCTCGCGGACGCCGGGATGGGAGTCGGGGATCTGGTGAAGATCACCACCTATCTGGTGCGGCCGGAGGACGTGGCCTCGGCCGGCGCGGCGCGGGCAAAGCACTTCGGCGACGCACGTCCCGGCTCGGCGACGATCATCGTCAACGCCCTGGTCGTGCCGGAGTGGCTAATCGAAATCGAGGCGGTCGCGGCAGCGAAGGCTTAATTCGGCGTTAAGGTTGAACGCGTCCGAGAGATAGGGCTGGCGAGCGGCCTTGGCGCGCATTGAGAGCAATGGAGCTGAATGTCCGTTTAAGCATGGGCATCCCGCCAGCTGTCCGCGTCGGAACTTCGTCGCCGATTGGTCCCCAGGTACAGCAGACCGACGCCGACCCCCGAGATTGCTTCGTCGCTCCGCTCCTCGCAATGACAACCTATGTTGGCGTCATTGCGAGCGCAGCGAAGCAATCTCGTTACAGATCATCGTAAAGATCGCGCCATTCGGGATTGAACCCGTTGATCAGGTCGATCTTCTTCTGCCGTGAGCCCGCCTTGATCTGTTTTTCCCGCGCTATGGCCCCGGACGCATCGTATCCGCCTCATAATAGACGAGCTTGGACACGTTGTAGCGGTTCGTAAACCCGGGCAGCAGCTTCTCCCGGTACTGATACACCCGCGCCCCGAGGTCGCCGGTGACGCCGGTATAGAGGACCGTGTTGCGCTGGTTGGTCAGAATGTAGACACAGTAGACCCTGTCCACGCCGCCCTCTCCCCGTCATCAGATTGCTTCGCTCTGCTCGCAATGACGGCAAGAGGACCGTCATTGCGAGGAGCGCAGCGACGAAGCGGTCTCACCCGCATGAGATTGCTTCGCTGCGCTCGCAATGACGACAGTGAGGCATGTCATTGCGAGGAGCAGAGCGACGAAGCAATCTCGTCGAGCAGGGTCTTGGCCTCTTTGAGGTCGGCGGTGTCGAAGCCTTCGGTGAACCAGGCGTAGATCGGGGCGAGGAGGGTGGCCGTCTCTTGCGGCCGGCCCTGCTGGCGGCGCAGGCGGGCGAGGCTCGTTGCGGCGCGCAATTCCCAGGACTTCGCGTTCTGCCGGCGCGCGACGTCGATGGCTTTCTCGATGGCCGTCTCGGCCTCGCTGACCGTCCCGGCGCCGGCAAGCAAGGCCTCGCCCCTGAGCCGATGGAGCTCCGCTGCAAGCGGCGCTCCCCCCGTCTTTTCGACCACCTTCAGCCCGGCGACGACCGACGCAAGCGCCGCTTCGGGTTTGCCGATCGCCAATTGCACATCGGCCTGCAACGCCAACAGGGTATGTTGGTTCACCCCAAGACCGTAGCTGTCCAGCCCTTGGCCAATTTGGGCCAGCCCTTTCTCGCTCTCTCCGGAGACGCCGAGCGCCCATCCATCCGCGCAAAGGCCAATCGCCTGCCAGGCCGAGATGCGCTGCTCCTCGCAGATCCGCAAAGCCCGTTC
>DATEQL010000733.1:0-5432 GCA_035272665.1 Allostellaceae bacterium | reverse complement strand
GAAGCAGGTGCTTGATTCGCTCCCATTGGTCATCGCGAAGTGCCTATCGGTTCATGGGTCAGCCTTGTGCCAAGCCGACTCTCCATGAATCACATAAATTACTGCAGCGATAGACTCTATTTACTACGCATCGGCTCAACGTTGACTCGTTTCACGTGCAGACCCGAAATAATTGACGACACGCCCTAAGCTCATCAGAAAAAGAACATTAGCTTGTCATTGCGAGGAGCGCAGCGACGAAGCAATCTCGGGAACCGAGCAAAACCGGCACGATTGCTTCAATTCGCTCGCAATGACGCTGGTGTTACTCCCCGCGCAGGGCGGCGATCTCGGCGGGCGAATAGCCGAGCCCGGCAAGGATTTCCTCCGTGTGCTCGCCGAGGCGCGGGGCGCCGCGGCGAATTTCCGGCGGAGTGCCTGAGAACCGCGCCGCCGGCCGCGCCTGGCGCAGCCGGCCCGCTGCCGGGTGCTCGGTCTCGACGACGATCCCGATCTCGCGCACATGCGGATGGCGGATCAGCTGGTTGCGGGTCTGCACCGGGGCGCAGGGCACACCTGCCGCGGTCAGGCGTTCGAGCCACTCCGCGGCGGGCCGCGTCAGCAGCACCTCTTGGGTCAGCTGCAGCCGCGCATCGATGTTTTTCTGGCGCAAAGCCGAGGTCTTGAACCGCTCGTCCTCGAGCCATTCGGGCCGCTCGGCCACGCGCGCCAGTCCGGCCCATTGACGGTCGGTCAGCGCCGCCACGGTCATGTAGCCGTCGGCCGTTTCGTATATCAGATCGAAGGCCGTCGCCGCTTCCTGTTGCGCGGGCTCGTCGCCGACAAAGGTCTGTCCGCCCATATCCGAGCTCCACAGGAACGCCACCACGGCTTCCAGCATCGACAGCCGGACATGCTGGCCTTCTCCGGTTCGTTCGCGTGCCAACAGCGCCGCGGTCATCGCCTGCGAGGCGGTGATCGCGGTCAGTTTGTCCGGCAGGATCGTGCGCAACAGCCGCGGGCGCGCCTCGTCCGAACCCGCCTGGATCGTCGCCAGCCCCGAAAAGCCCTGGATCACCGGGTCGTAGGCCGGCTTTGCCGCATAGGGGCCCCTCTCGCCAAACCCGCTGATCGAGACATAGACGATGTTAGGCGCTACCGCGCGAACCGCGTCCTCGCCGACCCCGAGGCGCTCGGCGACGCCGGGGCGAAAGTTCTGGACAAAGACGTCGGCGCCGGCGACCAGCCGCATCAAGGCTTGCAACCCGCCCGCGGTCTTCAGATCGAGGACGATCGAGCGCTTGTTGCGGTTGTTGTTCAGGAACGAGGCGGTAAACCCGGCCCGCCGGTTGCCGCCGGCGCGGGTGGCGTCACCGCCGTCGGGGGCCTCGACCTTGATCACGTCGGCCCCCTGGTCGGCGAGGATCATTGTGCCGAGCGGCCCGGCCACGTTCGAGGTCAGATCGACGATCCGATACCCATGCAAAGGACCCGGCATCCCCTACCCTCTCAGCTTTGGACTAATGAAAACACGGCATCACCTCCTCGCAGAGCAGGTGCAGGGCGGTCATCACGCGATCGTGGGAGACGAGCCCGCCGCAGTTTATTTCCGCCAGGATGCCGTCGATGCCGAGCTCCTCCTGAAGCGCCCCTAAGCGATCCGTCACCATCGCCGGCGTCCCGACCAGGACTTGGCCGGTCAACGCCTCGTCATAGGTCAGGTTCTCGATCCGCTTCAGCCGCTCGGCCCGGCCCTCGATCGCTCGCGTGCCGGCGCGGCTCAGCGAATCCCGCAGCCGCTGGGCCTGCTCGCCGTAAAAATGCATCAGGCTCTGTTCCGGCTCGGAGTGCGCCCGGTCCTCCGTCTCGGCGAGATAGGTCGGGACCCGCAGATAAACCTGTCCACGGCCGGGGTGGCCGGCCGCAGCGTAGGCTTCCCGGTATTTGCGGATCTCCGGGGCGAATTCGGAGAACGAGCCGTAGCGGGCGTTGATGAAAATCGGCAGCCCGCGCTCGCCGACCTGGGGGTAGGTGTCGGGGCTGGCGGCGGCGATGCGGATCGGCGGCAACGGCTTCTGCAATGGCTTCGGGGCGACGGTGATGTTTTTGAAGCTGTAATATTTGCCTTCGTAGCAGACGGAAGGTTGCGACCAGGCCTGCTCGACAATGTCGAGGACTTCGGCGAAGCGGTCGCGGCTCTCGGCGTAGGAAACGCCGTAATCTTCGTAGGTCCGCGGCAATCCGCTCCGGCCGACGCCAAAGATTAGCCGGCCGCCGCTGATCTGATCGACCGTTGCTCCTTCCTCGGCGATGCGCAGCGGGTGGCACAAGGGCAGCACCTGCACGGCGATGCCGATCTTGATGCGGCTGGTGCGGGCGGCGACCGCACTGGCGATGCTGAGCGGGGCGGACAGCAGCGAGCGCTGCGGGTCGAAATGGAGCTCGGCCAGCCACATCACGTCGAGGCCCCAGCGCTCGGCAGCATCGATCTGCGCAAAGGCTTCCTCGAAAGCCTCCCGTTGGCTGCGGCCGGCAAGAGCCGGAAACTGATGGAACATGCCGAATTCCATGGTGCTGATCTCCTCTTCGCGTGTCGGCACGCGGGCAATGGACGAAGGATAGCGCGTCGCGCCGGGGTCCGGCTATCATGGCGCGAACGTCGAGGTGAATGGGAGGCCCGGTGATGAAGCAGTATTGCGACGGCGGCGAGGCGATCCTCGAGGCGTTTCGCAGCCTGGGCCTCGACTACATCATCTCCTCGCCCGGCTCGGAATGGTCGCCGGTGTGGGAAGCGCTGGCCCGCCAGAAGGTCAACCAGAAGGTCGGTCCCTCCTACATCGACTGCTGGCACGAGACCTTGGCCGTCGACATGGCAATGGGCTACACGCAAATGACCGGCCGCATGCAGGCGGTGCTGCTGCACGCCGGGGCGGGACTGTTGCAAGGCTCGGCCGGCATGCATTCGGCGATGCTCGCCGAGGTGCCGATGGTAATCATGTCGGGCGAGTCGATGAGCTTTGGCGAGGACCCGGAGCTCGCGATAGAGCCACAATGGTATAGGAGTCTCAGCATCGTCGGCGGGCCGCAGCGCCTGGTCGAGCCGGTGACCAAATGGGCGACCCAGGCCGCGAACGTCCACACGCTCTACGAGCACGTCGTGCGCGCCGGCGAATTCGCCCAGCGGATCCCGATGGGGCCGGTCTACCTCAACGCGCCGCTCGAAGTGATGCTGCAGGAGTGGACGCCGCGCGACAATCCGCGCCGGATCCCGCCGCCGCCTAAGACCCGGGCCAAGGATGCCGATGTCGAGAAGATTGCGGAACAGCTGATCACCGCCCGCAATCCGGTCATTCTGAGCGACAGCGCCGGCCGCGATCCCGCGGCCTTCACGGCACTCGTCGACCTCGCCGATCTGTTCGGGATCCCGGTCGGCGGGCGCGCCGCCTTTGCGAACTTCCCGAAGAACCATCCATTACATCTCGGCACCGGTATCCAGCCGTTACTGAAGGATGCCGATCTCGTGCTCCTGGTCGCCTGTCGGGCGCCCTGGTACCCGCCGAGCCATAAGCCGACGAGCGGCACCGTCGTCGCCATCGACGAGAACCCGCTCAAGGGCACGATGGTCTATCAGAGTCTGCAAGCCGACCACTATCTCGAGGGCGAGGTCGCGACCTCGCTGCGCCTCCTGGTCGAGGCCGCAAAGGCGGCCGGCATCGGCACCGGCAAGCATGCCGACCGGCGTGCGCAGTGGCAGCGAGAGCACGACCGCATCATGGCCGCGGAGCGCGCGGCCGAGGCCAACGCGAAGGGTGGCGATAAGATCGATCCGCTGGCACTGGTCGGCGCGTTGCGCGAAGCGATGCCGGCGGACGCGATCTATGTCGAGGAAACGATCACCCACGCCGGCATGCTGCAGCAGCATCTGCCTTGGTCCGCGCCGCAGAGCTTTTTCCGCGCCGGCGGCGGGCTCGGGCAAGGGCTCGGCACCGCACTCGGCGTCAAGCTCGGCGCACCGCAGCGGCCGGTCGCCGCACTGATCGGCGACGGCTCGTTCCTCTACAATCCGGTGGTTCAGGCCTTGGGTGCCTCCAAGGGGAACGACCTGCCGATCCTGATCGTCGTCTGCAACAACGGCCAGTACCGCGCGATGCAGACCGGCCACCTGCACCACTACCCCGACGGTGTCGCGCAAGCCATCGAGATGTGGCACGGCGTCACGATCGACGGCCCCGACTACGCCGAGCTCGGCAAGCCCTTCGGCCTCCCCGGCCAAAAGGTCGAGAAGCCCTCCGAGCTTCCGGATGCGATCCGCAATGCGATGCGCGCCGTCAAGGACGGCAAGACCGCGATCCTCAACGTCGCGCTAAGCCGATAGCGCCTCGACGCCTTGCGCATCACCCGCCTCAGACACACTGTTACGATTATGGCAGACGAAACGCCGAACCTGGTTCTCGAGCACCTCCGCGCCATCCGCGAGGAGCTGCGCGAGATACGCGAAGAGCAGCGCGAGCAGCGCGGCCGCCTCGGCTCCATCGAGCGCAGCATCTCGCACATGGCCGGCGAAATTGCGCAGATGGGGTTACGCCTCGATCGAATGCACGACCGCCTCGACCGGATCGAGCGAAGGCTCGACCTCGTCGAGGCGTGAGGCCCCCAGCCTGCCCTCCCCCGCCCGCGGGGGAGGGAACAAGCGGAGGCGAGGCTTGCGCTCAGGGCGCGGGGAAGTGGGTGCGGAGCTCCTGCCCTGCCACCTCAGCCGGCTTGGCGTCGATCAGGATGAAGGCGAAGACGCAAGGAGCCGGCCCGTGGTTCACCCAGGCGTGCATCGTGCCGCGCTGGACGACGACATCGCCGGGCTTCAGATGCGCCACCTCGCCGCTATCGAGCTCAAGATCGCATTCGCCCGACAACAATAAGGCATAATCGACCGTTTCGGTGCGGTGCATGAATTTGGGCGCGCCGGGGGCGAATTCGGTGATTCGGATGACCGTGCCCTGGCCCGTGCCGACATAGTTGTAGCGGGTGACGAACCCTTTGCGCTGAGTCCCATCGGCAGCTTCGGAATTGTCGATCGGCATCCGATCCGTCGACCAGATCTCGCACCCGGCGATGTGCGGGCGCCCCAATCGGCTGACGGCCGGAAGCCGCTCGTCGGTCGTGATGACGGCCTTCCCGCTCGCGTCGTGCCCGGTGACGATGCGCCTTACTTCCAGAGCCATGGCTGCCCTCCTTTGCCGCTATGCTGTCCGTTGATGGACGGAGGCCAGTCATGGCGAGCGCGGAACCGATCGACAATCGATTTTTCGTGCTGATCCTGCAGCATCCGCAGGAGAAGAAGGAGGTGTTGGCAACGGCGGCGGTGACCCGCGCCATGCTGAACCGGGCCGAGCTCGTGGTCGGGCTGTCCTGGCCGAACCTGTCGCGGGCGGTGGGCCGTCCCGCTGATCCAAAGC
>DATEQL010000732.1:0-3474 GCA_035272665.1 Allostellaceae bacterium | reverse complement strand
CGACCCCCCGATCCCGGGCAGCGCTCAGCTGCTCGCGTGCGATGTGCCGGCTCGTACCGCCGCCGCCGACATCGTTGTTCTTCAGCGCCATGCCGCCAAAGGCGAGCACCACGGCGCTCTCTTTCACCAGCTCGGCCCAGCTGACGTTATTACCGGCCACCGCCCCCTGCGGGCCGATGACATGGGGCAGGATCACCGTCGCCGCACCCGAGCTGTAACTGCCGACCGAGCGCACATAGCCACCGGCGAGGTTGAGGAAACGATGGATCTGGCTCTGCGCGTCGTGGAATCGCCCCGCACTCGCCCAGCCGTAGGATCCGCCGAAAATCGCGCGCGGGCCATGTGCGGCGTAGACACGCCGCAATTCCTCCGCCACGAGGTCGAGCGCGCAGGGCCAAGAGACCGGCACGAGCTCGTCGCGGCCCCGCCGCTCATCGGAACCCGGACCGCGCTCCAGCCAACCGCGACGGACCATGGGGCGGGCGATCCGCGCCGGGTGCGACACCGAGGCGGGGATGTTGCCGAGCAGCGCCGACGGATCCGAATCTTGCGGATGGGGAACGACCTCGATGCCCTCTCCGCGGAGCAGTACGGAGAAGGCGCCCCAGTGCGAGCTGTGCGGCAGGCCTCGGGTGTTCATAGCTCTTCCTAGTGCTCCCGCAGCAGGCGGCCGAAGCCGGGGATCGGTGTATAGACGCCGGCGAGCCGCAGCAGATGCCACAAGACCCCCTGGGTCGAGGTGACGACCGGCTTGCCGATCCGCGCCTCGAGCGCATCGATGATCGGATGCGCGCGGAAATTGAGGCAAGCGGCGACAAGCCCGTCGGACCGAGGGTCCCAGGCGGAGAGCGCCAAGTCGAGGATCGCCTCGGGTTCGGGCTCGGCGAGCCGGAACCCGTCGGTGATGTCGAGATGGGCGCCGGCGACCGTCTCGATGCCGCCCGCGGCGAAGAAGCGGTGCTCGGCCTCGTCGACGGCCTGTGTGTAGGGCGAGATCGCCGTCACCCGCTTGAGTCCCAGCGCCCGGCAGGCGGTGAAGATGCTGTCGGTCACGGTCGTCGCCGGAGCCCCGGCGATATGCCGGATCTCGCCGCGCAGGTGCTGGTCGAAGTCGTGGCCCTGGACGATGCTCGACGCGGTGCAGCCATAGGCGACCGCGTGCGGCCGGCAGCTGGCAATCTGGCGGATGGCGCGCATGCCGTCCTCACGGTCCATTTCGATGATCTTCTCCGGCGAGCTGCCGTCGGTGATCAGCATGCGGGCAAAATGGACACTGACCCCTTCGGGCACGACGCGCGGATACCACTCCTCGACCACGATGTTGACGCTCGGCACGATGACCCCGAGCCGGATTGTCTCCGTCATGCTCTCCTCTTGCGACGCATCGCCCAGCTCTCTCGAAAGGGTAGCCGTACGACACCCTCTTATCACACCGGCGACGCGTCCCGCCTGTGGATGTACACCGAGCCCGCACTCTGGGGCCGGCGCCAGCCGCAACAAAAAGTTGCCTCAGCGATCGGCAGTTGCTGCATCTGCAGCAAATCTACAGCAAAATATCGCCTTTAGGTTGAAATGGCCTTCCAGCCCGACGGCGTGCCGGATTGCCCGACCGGATGCTTCTCGAACGGCCGCGCTGGCGCGCAGCCCCGGTGGTTTCGGTGAAAGTCCATCAGCCATCTGCGCCTCCCTCGTCCAGCGGTGGTCCGTTCAGAGCGGCCATCGGCCTGGGTGCTGCAATATGAATATACCAATTTTTAGATAATCGCAAGACCAATGAGGGCGCATGACACTAGTGGATAAAATCTGACAAAAGAGTCCTCATGGTGTATGCTCGGCTGGGTGATGGGGGCTGAGCATGCGCCAGGGGATTACAGTCGAGGTGAATAGCGCCGATCGTGCGCGTTTGCAGGCGATCGTGGCGGATCGGAACAGCGCGCAGAAACACGTATGGCGAGCGCGCATCGTGCTGATGACGGCAGACGGCGTCGGCACGACCGCGATCATGCGCCAGACCGGCAAGAGCAAGGTCACCGTATGGCGCTGGCAGGAGCGTTTCATGGCGCAAGGGGTCGACGGGCTGCTGCGCGACAAGACCCGACCGTCGCGGATCGCGCGGCTGCCGGCGACAGTGCACGAGCGCACGGTTGCGCTGACGCAGACCGATCCGCCGGGCGAGGTGACCCATTGGACGGCGCAAATGATGGCCAAACAGGTCGGGATCAGCGTCAGCTCGGTGCAGCGGATCTGGCACACCCATGGCCTCCAGCCGCATCGCGTGCGTCAGTTCAAGCTGTCGCGCGACCGCCAGTTCGTCGACAAGCTGCGCGACATCGTCGGCCTTTATGTCGATCCGCCGGCGCACGCGGTGGTCTTGTCAGTCGATGAGAAATCGCAAATCCAGGCGCTCGACCGCACCCAGCCCGGCTTGCCGATGAAGAAAGGGCGCTGCGCGACCATGACGCACGATTACAAGCGGCATGGCACCACGACCTTGTTTGCCGCGCTCAACGTCCTCGAAGGCCAGATCATCGGGCGCTGCATGCAGCGCCATCGCCATCAGGAGTTCATCCGGTTTCTCAATACGATCGAGGCCGCCATCCCCGCCGGCAAGATGATCCACGTCGTCCTCGACAATTACGCGACCCACAAGCACGCCAGGGTGCGTGCCTGGCTTCAGCGCCATCCGCGCTGGACGTTCCACTTCACCCCGACCTCGGCCTCCTGGCTCAATGCGGTTGAGGGCTTCTTCGCCAAATTGACCAAGCGCCGCCTCAAACGCGGCGTCTTCCGTTCGATTGTCGAACTCCAGACCGCCATCAACCGCTTCCTCGAGGAAACCAACGATGACCCCAAGCCCTTCGTGTGGACCGCCGATCCCGATCAAATCATCGCTGCCGTCAAACGTGGGTATCAAGCGTTAGGTTTTATCCACTAGGCGGTCGCTGATCTGCAATTGCCGCGGCCAGGATGCGCACCGCTGGCGCGATGCGGTCCTCCGGCGTGCCGGCGAAGCCCAGCACGAAGCCGCGCTCCTGCGGGCGGCCGACGTAGTAAGGCGAGAGGGCCGCCGCATGGACCTGGCGTTCGAGCGCGTGCCGGCTCGCCGCTACGTCGTCGGCACGAAGCTTGAGCCGCGCGACGAGGTTGAGGCCCGCCCCGGCGTCGTCGTCGACCGCGAGGAAATCGTCCGCCTCGCGGCGAAGGGCTTGGACGAGGGCGGCCCGCCGTCCGGCATAGAGGACGCGCATGCGGCGGAGGTGCGCCGCGAGGCGGCCTTCAGCGAGGAAGCGCGCGACGATGCGCTGGTCGAGGCCCGGGGCGTGACGGTCGGTCGTCGCCTTGAGCTGCGCGAAGTGCGCAATCGCGGCCTCGGGCACGACGAGGTAGCCAAGCCGCAGGCCCGGCGCCAGCACCTTGCTGAAAGTCCCGAGGTAGAGCACGCGGTTGCCGCGGTCGAGGGTGTGGAGCGGCGCC
>DATEQL010000731.1:0-4008 GCA_035272665.1 Allostellaceae bacterium | reverse complement strand
CACCGTGACGCAGCAGCAGCTCCCGATGGCGGCCGCGCTCGACGATATGGCCACGATCGAGTACGAGGATCTCATCGGCGTCGACAACCGTCGACAGCCGGTGCGCGATGACCAGGGTCGTGCGGTCGGCGGAGATCTCGGAGAGGCTCACCTGAATCTCGCGCTCGGTCTTGGTGTCGAGCGCCGACGTCGCCTCGTCGAAGACCAGGATCTTGGGCGCCTTCAGGATCACTCGAGCGATCGCCACGCGCTGCTTTTCGCCGCCGGAGAGCTTGAGGCCGCGCTCGCCGACCATCGTCCGGTAGCCGTCCGGCAGTGCCATGATGAAATCGTGGATGTGAGCGTGGCGGGCAGCCTCTTCGATATCGGCGCGGGTCGCCCCGGGACGGCCGTACGCGATGTTGTAGTAGATCGTGTCGTTGAACAGCACGGTATCCTGCGGTACCACGCCGATCGCGCGCCGCAGGCTCTCCTGAGTCACCTCGCGAATGTCCTGGCCGTCGATCTCGATCGAACCGGCGTCGACATCGTAAAAGCGGAACAGCAGGCGCGCGATCGTCGATTTGCCGGCGCCGCTTGGGCCGACGAGCGCGATCGTCGCACCAGGAGGCACGCGGAAATCGACGTCGGACAGGATCGGACGCCGGAAGTCGTAGCGAAAATCGACCCGGCGAAAGGCGACGGCACCCCGGCCGACGATCAATGCCGGCGCCCCCGGGCGATCCTCGATCTCGGGCTTGACCGCGAGCAGCGCCAACATCTGCTCGAGATCGGTCAATGACTGCTTGATGTTGCGATAGACCATGCCGAGAAAGTTTAGCGGCGTGTAGAGCTGGATCAGATAGGCATTGACCAGCACGAAGTCGCCGACCGTCATTTCCGCCGCGGCCACCCCCCGCGCGGCCAGAGTCATGATCCCGACGAGGCCCGTCGCGATGATCGTCCCCTGCCCGAGATTGAGCAGGGTCAAGGTGGTCTCGCTCTTGACCGCGGCGCGCTCATAGGCCTGGAGTGCGGCATCGTATCGCCGTGCCTCGTGCTCCTCATTGGCGAAATACTTGACGGTCTCGAAATTCAGCATGCCGTCGACCGCGTTGGTGTTGGCCTCGGTGTTGCGCTCGTTCATCTCGCGCCGGAAGCGCACCCGCCAGTCGGTGATCGAAAAGGTGAAGCCGATGTAGAGCACGATCGTCGCCAGGGTGACGGCGGCAAAGGTCCAATTGAAGAGTCGCCACAGAATCGCGCAGACCAGCAGGATCTCGAACAGGGTCGGCACGACGTTGAACAGCATGAAGGACAGCAGGAAATCGATGCCCGCCGTGCCGCGCTCGATTGCCCGCGACAACCCGCCGGTGCGGCGGTCGAGATGATAACGCAGCGCCAAGGCATGCACATGGCGGAAGGCGGTCAGCGCCAGCCGGCGCACGGCGCGCTGGCTGACCTTGGCGAAGATCGCGTTGCGCAGCTCGTTGAAGCCCTGCGACATCACCCGGGCGAGCCCGTAAGCGACGATAAGGGCGACCGGCACTGTGATGCCGACGTTGCTCGGTGCCAAGGCGTCGACTGCGTGTTTGTAGAGCAGCGGCACGTAGATGTTGACGAGCTTGCCGGCGAGCAGGAAAGCGACTGCCAGCACGACCCGCGCCCGCAGCTCGAACGAATCGCGCGGCCATAGATAAGGGGCGAGCGATTTGAGCGCGCGCAGCTCGTCCTTGAGGCGGCCTTTTGGACGTGGCGAGCCCACATTTACCGGACCGCCGCGCCGGCTCACCGCGCCGGACCCCCCTCTCGGCCAAAGGGTTCGGCTTTGGCGAGCCCTGCCGCGGCGACGCGCGGGAGCTTGAGCGCCAGCAGCAAAGTGACGGCGACGAGCACCGCCCCGAGAAAATACGGGCTGTTGCGGCCGAATGCGGCAAAGCAGAACCCGGCGGCGAAAGGGCCGAGGACGCGGGAGAGGCTGCCGGCAGATTGCGACACGCCCATTACTTCGCCCTGTTCCTCCTGCCCGGCTTGACGTGAGATCAGGCTGTTGAGCGAAGGCTGCGTCAGTCCCATGCCGAGCGCCAATGCGGTCAAGGCCGCGGCAAGGACCGGCAGGTGGTACGCAAACGGCAGCGCCAAAAGCCCAGCGGCGATCAGCGCGAGGCCGCAAAGCAACAGGCGCTCCTCGCCAAAGCGTCGGGCGAGCCGGCCGATCAGCCCGCCCTGCAGGATTACCGAAACAAAGCCGACATAGGCGAAGACATAACCGACTTGACCTGGGCCCCAACCGAATTGCGTCATTGCCCAAATCGCAAAGACGCTTTGCATCCCGGCGACGGCGAGCAGGACGAGGAAGTTGACCAGGATTAGGCGCGACAAGACCGGCCGGTGCAGCACGCCCATCACCGCGCTGATGCGACCGCCGGACGTAGCGCCATCGCGCCGCTCGGCGGGGAGGCTCTCGCGCAGCAGCAAGACGACGCCGAGGAGGGCGAGCAGCGAAAGCCCGGCGGCTACCCAGGCCGGGGTCTCGAGGTCGGCTGTGACCGGATCGGTGCCCGCGAGCATCCCGCCGAGCGCCGGGCCGATCATGAAGCCCAATCCGAATGCCGCGCCGATCAGGCCCATGCCCCGAGCCCGCTCCTCCGGCTTTGTAACGTCGGCGATATAGGCCTGTGCCGCAGCGATGTTGCCGGCGCAGGCGCCGGCGCAGGCGCGGGCCGCGAACAGCGTCCATAGTGCTGTCGCTAAGCCGAGCCACAGATAGGCGAGCGCGGATGCCGCGATGCTGGCGATCAGCACCGGCCGCCGTCCCACGCGATCGCTGAGCCTGCCCCAGAACGGTGCGGTCAAGAGCTGCATCAGCGAATAGACGGCGACGAGTGCGGTGACCTCTTGCGGCGAGGCAGCGAAGCGCACCGCGTAAAACGGCATCAGCGGGATGACGAGACCGAACCCGATGAGGTCGACGACGACAATGAGAAACAGGGTCGGCACCGCCCTGATATCGCGCACCGGTCGCAACCCGGCAAGAGCCTCGTCGCGGCCAGCCGGATATTTGACGGGGCGCGTCCGGACGTTACCGCGGATCCATAGCCGGCAAGGCTCGCAACTCTCGATACAAGCGGAGTGCAAACAACAGCGCCAGCGCGGCGACGAAGACCCAAGTTAACAAAAGCGGCGCAATGGCCGCGATCGCGGCCGCGGCCCACGCGATTAGCGAGAACAAGATGAGGGTTACTGTAAAGCTGACGAGCAGGGCGAATGCTCGCTGGGGCAGCATCCGTCGCCCTTGCATCCAAAGGGCGGTCGTCGCGCTGATGACCCCCATTCCTCCCGTGACCATCAGCAGTGTGAGCATGGCGCCGTCTGCGTGATCGGGAGCCGAGGCCGACAAGGGTTTGCGAGCCGGGTCGCCTGCGATCGCTCGCGCGCGACCCGCTCTAGCAGGAACTCGATCTCGCGGCGGTCGACCCCGTCGCTCTTCATGACGAGGCCGATCAGGGGATCGTCTACCAGCTCGGCGAGCGAGCACCCGGTGATGTCCATGACATCTCTCCCGGCAATTTGGCCCCCCAAGCCCCATTCTTCTCAAACGAGGAGTAGCTAATCCGTTAAAGCCAAAGCGCAAGGCTGGAAAAGTGGCCGGGTGAACATCGAGGAGATTCCCGAAAACGTTCTCACCCCCGGGGAGACATCTCGTGGGCGGCTTCGGCTAGGACTAGGCTGGACGAAGCCGAGACGACGATTCACACTCGCTGCGAGAGCGAAAGGAGGATGGTGATGGAACTCGGCAAGCTAGGCGTTTGGGTCGGGATGGACGGCATGAGCGCGGCCTCGGCGGCGGACTTTGCGCGGCGGGTCGAGGAGCGCGGGTACGGCGTGTTGTGGATCCCCGAGGGCCGTGGCCGGAACGCGCTGGTGCACGCCTCCTGGCTGCTCTCCCATACGAAGCGGCTGATCGTAGCGACCGGGATCGCCAACATTTACGCGCGAGACGCCATGGCGACGGCGAGCGGCCAGCGC
>DATEQL010000730.1:0-2565 GCA_035272665.1 Allostellaceae bacterium | reverse complement strand
TCCGCCGGGTGAAGGCGGCTGAACCAAGGCCCGGGAAGAGGGCCCGCGACCGCCAACTACGCTTTGCGGGCCGGTTTGCCGGTGCTGCGCCCGCGAGACTATCAACAAATTCCGTCCGCTCTTGTATATCGAGAACGATCGGCAGGCCGCTGGGAGGAAATGATCACCCTGATGGATGAGCTCGGCGGCTATGATATCTGGTGGCACCATGCGAGTAGCGATTACTGGCTTACGGCCGGTGTCGAGGCCAAGGGACTGGCCCGGCCAACCATTGCTAAACGCGTGTAGCGTCGCCGAATGAACCGGGCCGAAAGGACGGCTCGTGCCGCGTAGAAAAGATATCGAGCCCACTTCAACGACTGGCGGGGATGAGCCGGTGCTCGTGCCTGTGGCAATCGGGGAGTTGGTCGACAAGATCACGGTCCTCGAGATCAAGGCCGAGCGGATCACCGAGCCCGCAAAATTGCGCAACATTCACCGCGAACTGGCGCAGCTGCTCGCTGTCAGGGACCGGCAAGGCGCGCCAAGTCCCGCTCTGGATATCCTGACCAGGGAACTCAAGAAAACCAACGAGGCGCTGTGGGCGATCGAGAATGACATCCGCGAATATGAAAACCGACGGGAGTTCGGGGCGCCCTTTATCGAACTGGCCCGCGCCGTCTACCGCAACAACGACCGGCGCGCCGCGCTGAAGCGCAAGATCAACGAGCTGTCGGGCTCCGCTATCATCGAAGAGAAATCTTACCGCAGCATATGACCCGCTAGCAGAGCGGGCTTTTTCTCGGCCAACCGGCGTTCCTTGGGCATTCCCTGATCGGGTTTTTTGTCTCCCTGTTCGGCCGATTTAATTGCCTGTTCGCTCGCGTAGGGAATTTGACATATCCTTTAACGCAATAACAAAGACTTGCCGGCGCCAACCCGACCTGAAACAGGGCGAAATCGCGGCTTTTGCCAGTATTTTCCCGGTCAGGAGGGATACTCGCCGCGCCGAGAGCGCCGGCCGGCCCCAACGGACTACCCGTAGAATACGGCCAGCCACACGGTCGGCGTTGCGGGATCGGTCCATTCGACCCGGTGACGGCGGTGTGGGGCGATGTCGATCCAATCACCCGGGGTGAGAAGGCGCGGCTCGGCTTCTTCGGCAAAACGCAGGCACGCGGCGCCGGCGAGCAACAACACCCATTCGCCTTCCGCCTGGTCATACCAGAATCCAGGCGGGCTCGCTTGGCCCTGCGAGACGATCCGCTCGATGCGCAGGCCGGGCCTGGTCAACAGCGCATCGACGCGCTCGGCGGCTGCGGCGTCGGGAAGCGGCGCGAGCAGGTTCACGAGCCGGCCCCTGCGGCGGCGGTGGGCACCGCTGCGAGCCCCCGGCGACGGCCCGCCGCCACCCGGCGTAGCGCTCTTCGCGCTCGCCTTCGGGCATCCGCGGGGTAAAGCGGCGCTCCAGCAGCCATCGCGCAGCCATCGTTTCGGGATCGGGGTAAAGGCCCCGCATCAGGCCGGCGACATAGGCCGCACCCCAGCGGTCGTCTCGACCGAGGCCGGCCGCTCGACCGTGGCCGGCGAGATGTCGGCAAGAAACTGCATCGTCCAATCGCTCATCGCCATCCCGCCATCGATCCGCAAGGCCGAGATCGCGATCCCGGCACCGGCCGCCATCGCCTCGACGAGATCGATTTGACCATGCCCGGCCGGAAGCAGGCCTGGCCGATCATTGCCGCCTGTTGGTCTCCGGCCATCCCGGTGATCGGGATCGCGACGCCGTGCAATTCCGGTATCGCCATGCCCTAATCGGCGCCCGTTTCCAGCACTTCGGGCAACATCGAGTGCGGGATGCCGAAGGCGACGGGAGCTGCGCGTCCCAAGCGAGGCGGCGGATGTCGAACAGCATCGTGCGCGAAGCGTTGGTCACATCGGTCGCGTGGCGCTTTCGGCCGGAGAGCCGCCACAACAGAAAACCGTCGATCGTGCCGAAGGCGATTTCGCCTGCTTGGGCCCGGTGGCGCAGTCCGGGCATCGCATCGAGCAGCCAGCTTATCTTGGAGGCGTAGAAATAGGGATCGATGACGAGTGGAACCCGATCGTGAGACAGCCGGAGCCGATTTAAGGTGTTGCCCCGCCGGTTTCGATGTCGGCTCCGATCTCGGTCATCGCGCTGGTTGGCGATGCCGATCGCCGCGATCGGCGCATCTGCGGCCGTGACCGCCTCGCGGCAAGTCGACACGACGCTCCGCCAGATCTCCTCGGGATCGTGCTCGATCCAGCCGGGCCGCGGATAGCACTGGATCAGCTCCATCTGAGCGGGGGCTGCGCACCCGGCCATCCGCATCGAACAGGATGGCGCGGGTGCTTGTCGTGGCATGGTCGATCGCCAGAACATGGTCCTCGACGCCCGTGAGGTCGAGCCTCGCGGAGTGCCGGGTTGGGGGTTTGGCGGGCCTGGCGGCGACCGACTCTTCCGCCGCTGGATGCGGCAGTACCATGGGCGCTGAGGGTTTTCACGGCCGAGTTCGGGATGGGATCGGGTGTTTGGCCCCTCGCTATGGCCACCAGGCCGGCGAA
>DATEQL010000729.1:0-2233 GCA_035272665.1 Allostellaceae bacterium | reverse complement strand
ACTGACGCGGTATTGCAACGGCCAGCCGACCGGCGGCCCCAGCTCGAGCGCGGAGATTCTGGCGTTGAGATCGGCGAACTCTTTGCCAAGGGCCTCCTCGAGGCGTGCGCGGACGACCTCGCGCTCTTTGATCCCCTTGGTAACAATGACTGCTTCGGCAAAATAGTCGTTGGCGAGCTGCACGTTCAACGGCAAATAGAAGCGGACCGCACCCTGCCCGATATAAAAGCTGTAGCGTTCGATATTCGGGTCGCCCTTCAGCAGTGCTTCGAACCGCTCGACCTCGTGCGCGGTGGCGTAAATTGACGCGTCTTGAGAAAGGGTGAGGTCGATGACCAGTTCCGGCCGATCGGAAGCCGGGAAGAATTGCTGCTGGATGAACCCGTAGCCGTAAAGCGAAGCGGCGAAAAGTCCGAGAGTCACAGCGATGATCAGCCAGCGGGCACGCATGCAAAAGACCAGAGCGGCGCGAAAGATCCGCATGAAACGACCTGGCTCGCCATGTTCGCCGCCATGTGACTTCATCGTCTTTGGCAGGATCATCACGCCGATCACCGGAGCGAACAGAACCGCGACGATCCACGAGGCCAGCAAGGCCACGGCGATGACGGCAAACAGCGAATAGCAATATTCGCCGGCGCCGCTCTTGGCGAAACCGATCGGCACAAAGCCGGCTACCGTGACAAGGGTACCGGTCAGCATTGGAAATGCCGTCGTGACCCAGGCATGAGTCGCCGCATGCTCGCGGTCGACCCCGAGCTCGAGCTGACTGACCATCATTTCGATCGTGATCATCGCGTCGTCGACCAGCAGGCCGAGGGCGATGATCAGGGCGCCGAGCGAGATGCGCTGCAGGCTGATACCCGACGAATCCATGTAGAGAAACACCATGCCCAACACGAGCGGGATCGAGCAGGCGACGACGACCCCGGCGCGCATGCCGAGGCTGACAAAGCTCACCGCAAGCACGATCGCGACCGCTTCCCAGAGCGCCTTGCTGAAACCGCCGACCGCTTCCTCGACGACGACCGGTTGGTCGGCGACGAGATGCGGCTCGATCCCGATCGGCAGATTGGCGGTAATCTGCGCCATCTTGTGCGCTACGGCTTCGCCGAAGGTGAGGTTGTTGCCGCCTTGCGCCATCGAGATCGCCAGACCGATCGCCGGCTCGCCGTTGAAGCGAAACATCGGCTGGGGCGGATCGGCATAGCCCTCGGTGATCGTCGCCACATCCGCGAGCCGGAAGAACTTGCCGCCGGCAAAGAGATTGATGCGTTTCAGATCGTCAGTCGAGTTGAACGAGCCGGATACCCGAACGGCGAATTTTTCTTTGTCGGTCTGAACGACGCCGGAGGGTGTGACGGCGTTCTGCTCACGCAGGCTTTGGATGATCTGGTCACGGGTGACGCCGAGCCCGGCCAGCTGGCGGTTGTCGAATTCGAGGTAGAATTTCTGGTCTTGGGCGCCGAGCAATTGCGCCTTCGCCGCATTCTTTACGGTGAGGATCTCAGTGCGGATATTTTCGACGTAGTCGCGCAACTGGCGGTGTGTGAACCCATCGGCAGTGAACGCATAAATGATGCCAAAGACGTCACCGAACTCGTCATTGAAATAGGGCCCGATCACGCCCTGCGGCAGTGTTCCCCTGATGTCCGCGACTTTCTTGCGGACCTGATACCAGATGTCGGGTATCTCGCTCTTTGGCGTGCTGTCCAGAACATTGACATAGATCGTCGAGACGCCGGGCTTGGTCTGGCTCTTGAGATAGTAGAGCCAAGGCGTCTCCTGCAGTTTCTTTTCGATCCGGTCGGTGATCTGCAGCATCGTGTCATCGATGTTGGCGCCCGGCCAGTGGGTCTCGACCAGCATCGTCTTGATCGAAAAGCTCGGGTCTTCCTCACGGCCGAGCCGGACATAGGAAAGGATCCCGGCGACGACGAACAGCATCATCAAAAACCAGACGAAGGGGCGATGATTGATCGCCCATTCGGAGAGGTTGAAGCCCTTCATCACCCGGCGCTCGCCTGCATCAGCCGGACCTTCTGACCAGGCAGAAGCTTTTGCACACCCCCCGTCACGACGACATCGCCTTGCGTGAGGCCACCGCCGACGACGATAGCGTCACCCTGATAGCGTTCTACGGTGATCGGCTTCAGCTGGACGGTGCCGTCCTTGTCGACGAGCCAAACCGCCGGCTGCCCATCCTTCTGGAACAGCGCGCTGCCGGGGATCG
>DATEQL010000728.1:0-2350 GCA_035272665.1 Allostellaceae bacterium | reverse complement strand
GTCGGCTCGGTCACACCCTCGAACGCCGAGCACGCCGCCCGAGCCTTTGTCGAGGATCTGCTGCAGCGCGGCAACATCGACATCGGCGGCGCCGGCGAGCCGAGGATGCGGGTCGTCCATCCGCACACCTTCAAGACCCATCGGCTGGTGCCGGGTGCCGAGGGTCTGATGCTGACCCGCATCTTGTTCGATTGCGGCTTCCGCGCCATCTCGTGAACATGACCGACGAGAAGACGAACCCCCCGGATATCGAGCCGGAACGCCGGCGCGGGGCGCAAGAGGCTTTCGAACGCGGCATCATCGAGCGCGGCGAGGCGGCCGTTGCGGACGCGAAGGGCAAGCTGCCGCCCGGTGCCACCCATGAGATTACCGGGCACGACGCGTCGGGCCGCCCGATCCTAAAACGCCGCCGCTTCTCTGCTTTTTAACGTGCTGCGAGAAGATGCACTTCTATGTGTATCTCCTCGCCAGCCGCAGCACGGGACCCTCTACCTCGGGGTGACCGGCGACCTCGTCCGTCGCATCCAGGAGCACAAGACCAAGGCTGCGCCGGGTTTCACGGCACGATACGGCGTCGATCGCCTGGTCTGGTACGAGATCCACGATGAGCCGACACCCGCGATTACCCGCGAGAAGGAGCTCAAGAAGTGGCGTCGCGACTGGAAAATCCGATTGATCGAGGAGCAGAACCTCGAGTGGCGCGACCTCTACGAGACGATCGTCGCCTAACCGCCGCGATGGTTATCCCGAGCGCAGCCTGTGTTCATCGATTCCGGGCCTGGCCCTGCGGGCCATCCCGGAATGACATTTGATTGTCGTTCCGGGGCGCGGCCTGGCCGCGAACCCGGAACCTATGAACACGAACCTCGGAAGTTGGTGGGGCACCTCGCGGCGGAATGACATTCGTCGGGCTGTATGGGATATGATCGGGGAGGAACGAGGAGATTGCCGATGCCGGACGACGCGGTGACGACACGCGAATTCACTCCGACCGAGCGGCAGGCGCTCGACCATGTCTGGATCCACACCGCGCGCTGGCTCGATCTCGCGGAGCGCGACGGTTTGCGGGTCATGGTGCGCGGCGAGGGCTGCCGGCTGTTCGACGCGCAGGGCCGCTCGTACATCGACGGGCTCTCCGGGCTCTACGTCGTCAATGTCGGCCATGGCCGCGTCGAGATCGGCGAAGCGATGGCCAAGCAGGCGCGGGAGCTGGCTTACGTCTCCGCGGCCAGCTACACCAACCTCGCGGCGATCGAGCTTGCTGACGTGCTGGCCGGGCTGACGCCCGGCGATCTCGACCGCTTCTTCTTCTGCTCGGGCGGCTCGGAAGCGATCGAAAGTGCCATGAAGATCGCCAAACAAGTGCAGGCGATGCGCGGCTTCCCCAAGCGCTACAAGATCATCGCACGGCGCGGCGGCTATCACGGCGCCACCTTCGGCGCGATGAGCATTACCTCCTCGCGCAGCGAGAAGTATTTCGGTCCGTTCATGTACGGCGTCAGTTTCGTGCCGTCGCCAAACCGCTACCGCAACGATTTCGGGGTCGAAGGCGAGGCGGGCGATCTGCTCTGCGCCGAGGCGATCGAGCAGGAGATCCTGGCCCAGGGTCCGGATACGGTAGCGGCGGTGATCGGCGAGCCGATCTCGGTGTCGAATTCGAACCATGTCCCCTCGCCGCGCTACTGGCAGCGCGTCCGAGAGATCTGCGACACCCATGGCGTATTGCTCGTCATGGACGAGGTCATCAACGGTTTCGGGCGCACCGGGACGATGTTCGCGACCGAGCAATTCGGCGTCGTGCCGGATCTGATGACGATGGCCAAAGGGCTGTCGTCCGGGTACGCGCCGATCGCCGCGGTGGCGGTCGGCAGGGCGTTGTTCGACGAATTCAAGAAGCAGGACGTGGCCCTCGCTCATCTTTTGACCTTCGGCGGCCAGGCGGTTTCCTGCGCCGCGGCGCTCAAGAACATCGAAATCCTGCAGCGCGAGGAATTGCCGCAGCGCAGCGCGCAGCAGGGCAAGTACCTGCTCGGCCTACTGCAAGAGCTGCGCTCTCATCCGACGGTCGGTGACGTGCGCGGGCTCGGGCTGATGTGCGCGGTCGAGCTCGTCAAGGACAAAGCGACCAAGGAGCCGTTCGGCGTGGGACCGGCCGCGGCGGGCCATCTCTATATCCGACGCTTGTTGGAGCTGATGGAAGAGCGCGGCCTGCTGACGCGCGTCTTCATGGCGCTCCAGCTTTGCCCGCCGCTGGTCGTCAGCCGGGCGGAGATCGACGAAATGGTGACGATCGTCGATGACAGCCTCTCGCTCGCCGAGCGCGAGTTCGGCTTCGCCTGAGATTGGAGGG
>DATEQL010000727.1:0-3403 GCA_035272665.1 Allostellaceae bacterium | reverse complement strand
CGGAACCACAGTGCGGCCGTCATATCGTAATCGGGCACACCGATGCGCTTGCCGCGCAAATCGCCGAGATTGGCGATCCCCGAGGCCGTGTTCACGTAAAGATAGGGCCAGTGGTGTCCACGACTGAGGAAGATCGGCAGCGCCGACCAGTCCCACTTCTTTCCGTCGGCGCGTTCGCGGGCCAGCAAGGTTTCGGAGATCGACATCTCCGAGACGTCGAATTCGTCGTAGAACAGATTGCGCTGAAAGAGCGTGCTCGGATCGAGCGTGACAAAGCCCGGCTCGATGTTCTGCGGCCTAACCGCCCCATCCTTTAGAGGCTCGACGCGCGGGTTGTCGGAGAAGCCGACCGTCAGTCGTAATGCCATGCCTGCCTCGCCTGCGATAGTGGCCGATCCTATACGAACCGGCCCACCCCCGCGCTACGCATCAGGAAAAGCTCCGCCATCTTCGGGTCAAGATCGACGCGCACTATATATATGGGCGAATTATCGCTCGGCCCGGACGCATGCGCCGTTCCCGGTTGTTTCCCGGTTACGGGCCTTATCCGGGAATCTAACCTGCAAGAAATTCCCGGGTGTTGGCTACCGCAATCGCCGTTCCTGCTGTCATAAGTGTCTGTTCGAACAAGCGTTTTAGGCGAGGAGCTCCGGTCGACTTCGATTTTTTGCGGCAAATTTCCCGTCAAACCGGGAAATTTGCGGGCTCAGCGCGGCACGTCGCCCCAGACGACATAGCGCTTGCGGGTCTGCCGCTTGCCCCCCTCCTCGACCATTCGCTGGGCCTGAGCCTCGACCAGATCGGGCACGGGGTCGCTGCCGACCCCGACGAGACCGTGCGCCTTGAAGAGCGCCTCGATCTCCTCGCGCGGTCGCCCACCGAGGAACGGCAGCCGATCGCCGATCGCCGCGTATTCGGCGCTGGTGCGGGCATTCTGAGAGGGCTCTACCAAGAAGCCGGGGTCGAACTGCCCGTCGAGGACGACGAGGCGCCCGCCCGGCCGCAACACCCGGATCCACTCGTCGATCGCCGCCTCGGGATGCGGCAATGTCCACAGCACGTGACGGCTGATCGCGAGGTCGAAGCTGCCGGCCGGGAACGACAGCCGCTCGGCATCGGCCTCCTCGAAGTGGACCGAGAAATCCTGCTGCGCCGCCTTGCGCCGGGCCTCGGCGAGCATCGCCGGGGCGAAGTCGACGCCGGTGACCCGATGACCGCGCGCCGCCAGCTCGAAGCTGAGGAACCCCGTGCCGCAGCCGGCGTCGAGTGCCTCGAGCGCGCCGCGCCTCGGGAGGACGAGATCGAAGATGCGGTCCCAGGCGGCCCGCTCGGCGGGGGTGCGGATGCTGTGGCCAAAGCCGTCGTCGAACCCAGGCGCCCGCCGGCCCCAATGGGCGGCGACCTGCTCCTTGACGATGTCGGTCTGGTGCGAGGTCATGCAATTTCACTCCCTACGAGAGACCGACCACTTCGGCCAGCGCTTCGAGCTGCTCGGCATAGCGGGAGACGGGGTTGAGAAGAAGATGGTTGGCGCCCATCGCGACGAGTTCCTCCAGCCGCTCGCGCACCTCTTCCGGCGTGCCGTGGATGCCCGACGCGTCAGTCCCTTCTGGGTTGTGATACACCGTGGAGAACCAGCGGTGGAGCTCGGCGCGCGCGACCTGCGGGCGCTCGTCTACCGCCATGAAGACGCGCTTCGAGGTCGGGAAGGTTGTCGGGTCCCGCCCGGCCTGCTCCAAAGCCTCCCGTAGGATCGGGACGGATCGGGAAAAGGCGGCGACGCTCGATCCTCCCGAGCCCATCCACCCGTCGGCAATCCGGGCGGCGCGGCGGACTGCATCGGGATGGCCGACACCCATCCAGAGCGGCATTGGCTTCTGCAGGGGCTTTGGCGACATCGTCGCGTTGTCGAGATTGTAGAAGCGACCGCGAAAGGTCGCCTTCTCTTCGGACCATAGCGATCGGATCACCGCCATTTCCTCACGGAAGCGAGTGAGCCTGCCCTCCTCGGGCACCTCGAACTGGCGATAATGGTGCTCGCGTCCGAGCCCGACGCCGAGGATGGCGCGGCCGTTGCTCGCGTAGTCGAGGCAGGCCCATTGATGCGCGATCATCAGCGGGCTGTGCACCGCCATCACGACGACCGAGGCACCGAGGCGGATCGAGGTGGTGACCGCCGCCGCATAGGTCAGCACCACGACCGGGTCGAAGCAGAAGACATGGTCCAACGTATTTTCGGTGACCCAGAGGTCGCGGAAGCCGAGCGCTTCGGCGCGCTGAGCCACCCGGCGCACCGCCCCCATGTCGACCGGCTCCGGCGAGCGATGCGGCAGCGCCACGCCCAAAGCGATCTTATCTTTCAAGGCCATGCCTTCGGGATTCTCCTCCTCCGGTTGGAGCCGGTCCTCCGCGCCTGCGCGCTACACCTTTTCGATGACCTCGACCTGTGCGCCGTCGGGGGCCTCCAGGAAGCAGACGCGCCGGCCGTTGTTGTTGGGCGGCATCTCCTCGAGGACGCGCACACCGTTGGCCTTGAGCTTGGCCATTGTCCCAGCATAGTCGTCGGTGTCGACGGCGATGTGCTCGATGCCATAAATCTGCTTGCGGCTCTGGCTGGCAACGACCCCGGTGATGTTGAGCTGCAACCCGTGCAGATCGAGGCGGCAGCCGCGGCCCGGAATTTCGGCGATCAGCTTCGCGCCGAGATTGTCGATGTAAAACTGCGCGGTCTTCTGAGGATCCTCGCCTTTGAGATGTACGTGCTGGACGGCCATAGCCATGATCGTTCTCCTTGCCGTATCTCGTTGCGCCCGACGCTTGCCGAGCGGGAAGGAGCTTGGCAGCACCGAGCGGTGAACTCAACCCCCGGCTATGCACCCGGCTCGACGGAAAGGAGGACGCGATGACCGTTGCCCGCGATTTGGCTCGATTTCTGACGCAGGTTTCCCCAGCCGACCTGCCCGAGCAGGCGGTCGATCATGCGGCGATGCTGATCCCCAGCACTCTGGCCAGCGCCGCACTCGGCGCCGGGCTTGAGTCGTCGGGCATCATCCGTGCCCTCGCCCGGGAGCGCGGCGGCCGCCCCGACGCCTCGCTCTGGTTCTCTCCGGGCCCCAAGCTGCCGATGGCCGATGCCGCGCAGGTCAACGCCGTAGCGAGTGACGCCGCGGCCTCCGACGACAGCGACCTGCGCAATATCGTCCATGCCGGCACGACCCTCGCCGCTACGACGCTGGCGGTGGCCGAGCGAACAGGCGCCAGTGGCGAGAAGGTGTTGACGGCGATCGTTCTCGGTTATGAGGCTGCGGGCCGGATCGGGGAAGCGATCACGCCCGGCTTCCGCACTCGGGGATTTCACGGCTGTCTCGTCGCGATCTTTAGCGGTGCGGTAGCCGCCGGGCGC
>DATEQL010000726.1:0-2348 GCA_035272665.1 Allostellaceae bacterium | reverse complement strand
GCTAGCAATACATTCTGGTCGAGGGTGATCTTGCGGCCGGCGATTTTCCAGGCGCCGGCGACGCGCCGCAGGACATCGCGCCGGGCACCGACGTAGAAGTCCTGCTCGGTCTCCGCCCGGCTGCGGTAGACCATGAAGTTCGAATAGACCGTGACCTCCTGCGCCGCGTCGCCCGGTTCCACCTCGATGTTGGTGATCAGGTGGCGACTGCGCGACGGCGGGTCTTCGGCCCAGGCCATGCCGGTATCCAGCCGGGCAACGCGCTGGCCGAGCGTCTGCTTGTCCTCGTCGAAGATGGCAAGCTCGTCTTCCTTCGTCATGTCGTCTTCGACGTAGCGGTCGGGATCGAGGATCGCGATCGCCTTGCTCCTTTTAGGATAGCGGTTGGTTCGCGCGCCCATCCAGTAATGAATATCGTCGGTCAACAGCTCCAGCCACTCGTGAAACCGCCGCTCGTCCAGCAGCCGGGCTTCCCGGTAGAGGAACTGCTCGACCTCGCGGGTGACGTCTTCATTCATGCCCGGCATGCCCGGCTCCCGCCCATCCGTTGCGGCGCGGCACCTCGGACCAGCTCTCGGCCTTCATCAGCTGCGCCCAGCGGCCGTAGAACTGGCGGTGGTTGCTCTCGCTCATGCGAAAGTCGCTGGCCCAGGCGTTGAGGCCCTTGTCGAAGCGCTCGTGCCCCAAGCCCATCTGCGTGTTCACCGACATGCGCCGCGAGACGACGCCGCGGCAGGTGCGGGTGCATTCCTGCCAATTGTCCATATCGTCCTGCTCGAAGGTGCCGGATGGGCTAAAGCCCCGCACACCGCCCAACCGCATCGCTTCCTTGACGTGCGGCGGTGCGGCCTTGTCGGTGTAGACCCAGGACCATACCTCGGTCTTGTCGGGACCCCGCGGATGCCAGACGCGGAATGTGCGGGAGGTTGCGCGGAGCATCGAAAAATTGGGGAACGTCGTGCCGACGATCGGGTTGATCCGAGCCGAGCGGGGCCCCAGACGCTTCTCGACCTCCGGCCGGATTTGTCTCTCATATTCGAGAATTTCGGGCATCGGCGGGTCGGCCACGTCGTTCGGCCCAAAGCAGATCAGGACGTGGCCGTTGCCCGGGGACACCAAGCTCCCAGAGGTCTCGGGCTTCGCCGCCGCACCCGAGCTGAAGTTGGTCTTGACGGCCGAAAGATGGCTCCACTGCACGTGGTAGGAATCGCCGCCGAAGTTCTCGGCCGGGAATTTCCAATTGCACGGCATGACCCATTTATGCATGCCGCCAATGACTTCCACACCCCCCTCGCGACGGTCGAAGAACGCATCCAGATACCAGGTCATCTCGCCGAGATACTCGGAGAGCGGCGGCGCCTCGGGGTCGAAAGTGGCGAAGAATAGCCCCTTGTAGCTGTCGAGCTGCGCCACCGGCTGGAGACCCCAGCTCTCGCGCTCCAATTCGCCGTAATAGGCTTCCTTGAGCCACGGCACGCCGACCAGCCGCCCGTCGTTGCGGTAGGTCCAGCCATGATAGGCGCAGGTGAAGCTCGCGGCATTGCCGGCATCAGCACGGCACAACCGGTTGCCGCGATGGCGGCAGACATTCAGGAAGGCGTGCACTTGGCCCGCGCTGTCGCGCACCACGAGAACCGGGTCTTCGCCCATATAGGTCGTAAAGAAATCACCGGGCTGCGGGATCTGGCTTTCATGGCACAGGAAAAGCCAACAGCGGGCGAAGATCCGCTCCTGCTCCTGCTCATAGATCTCGGGCTCGATGTAGATGCGGCGGCCGATCAGTCCACGATCGGCATCGACGAGACTAGCAAAATCTGTCGCCATGTCACCCTCCTGATCCATTGCCGGTGATTTCTGCCCAGCCGTCGGCCGCCATCAGCTGCGCCCAGCGCCGGTAGAACCCGCGATGGTTGCTTTCACTGTAGCGGTAGTCGCTGGCCAGCGCTCCGAAATCCTCGTCGAAGCGCTCGTGCCCAAGCCCCATCTCGTAACTCAGGGGATAGCGGCGGGCCACCACGCCTCGACCGGTCTGGGTGCAGCCCTGCCAGTTGTCCATGTCGTCCTGCTCGAAGGTGCCGCTGGGGCCGAACACCCGCGCACCGGCGAGCCGGATCGCCTTCTTGACCTCGGGCGGCGCCGCCTTGTCGACGTAGACAAAGGCCCAGCATTCGGTCTTGTCGGGTCCACGCGGATGCCACACCCGAAAGGTGCGCGAGGTCGGTCGCAGGATCGACAGGTTCGGAAACACCGTGCCGGCAACCGGGTTGCCGAGGCCGATCCGTCTCCCGAGGCGGCGCTCTATCTCCGGGCGGATCTGCGCCTCATAGGCGAGGACGGCGGGGTCAGGC
>DATEQL010000725.1:0-2195 GCA_035272665.1 Allostellaceae bacterium | reverse complement strand
TTCCCGACGATCGTGGTCTCGGTCAATTATCCCGGCGCCAGCCCGGAGACGATGGCGTCGGCCGTCGCGACACCGCTCGAGCAGCAATTCGCGGCGATCCCCGGGCTCGATCAGATGACCTCGACGAGCGGTATCGGCTCGCTTTCGATCACTCTGCAGTTCGATCTGGAGCGCAATATCGATGCCGCGGCGCAAGATGTCTTGACCGCGATCAGCGCCGCCAGCGGCGTCCTTCCGAAGGATCTACCGACCCCGCCGACCTATCGAAAGACCAACCCGGCCGACCGTCCGGTCCTGATCTACGCCGTCCATTCGAATGCGCTGCCGATCTACAAGGTCGACGATTACGCCTACACGATCGTGGCCCAAAAGCTCTCGACGGTGAATGGCGTCTCGGAGTCGCGAATTTTTGGCCAGAAACCCTATGCGGTGCATGTCCGGGTCAATCCCGGCGCGCTCGCCGCCCGCGGCATCGGCCTCGAAGACGTGCACAACGCGCTCTTGACGGCAACCGTCGACCGGCCGAAGGGCAACCTCGAAGGCGCGCACCAAGTCTTCACCATCGACACCAACGACCAGCTGTTTAACGCCGCTTCATTCGCAAATGTCATTGTCGCCTATCGCAACGGCGCGCCGGTCCGCCTGAGGGACGTTGCCGAAGTCATCGATGCGACGCAAAACGAGCGCATCGGCGCATGGTATGGCGACACGCCGGCCGAAGGCCTGGCGATCCAGCGCCAAGCAGGCGCCAACACGATCCAGCTGGTCGACACGATCAAGAGATGGATCCCGCGCCTCAGGGAATCGATCCCGCCCTCGGTCAAGATCGATCTCGTCTCCGACCGTTCGTTGGTTATCCGCGCCGCGGTCCACGACGTGCAGTTTACGATGATGCTCACCGTGTGCCTCGTGATCATCGTCATCTTCTTGTTCTTGCGGACCTTATGGGCGACGGTGATCCCGAGTTTGGCGGTGCCATTGTCGCTGCTCTCTACCCTCGGGGTGATGTACGCGGTCGGCTACAGCCTCGACAACATCTCGTTGATGGCCCTGACGATCTCGGTCGGTTTTGTCGTCGACGACGCCATCGTCATGATCGAGAACATCGTGCGCTATATCGAGCAGGGCGAGCGGCCGTTCGAAGCCGCGCTCAAGGGTGCCGGCCAGATCGGCTTCACGATCATCTCGATCACCTTTTCGTTGATTGCGGTGTTCATCCCGCTGCTCTTCATGGGCGGCATCATCGGGCGTCTGTTCCGCGAATTCGCCGTCACGGTGTCCGTCGCGGTGGTCGCCTCGGCGTTTATTTCACTGACCCTGACGCCGGTCCTTTGCTCGCTGTTTCTGAAGGAGCAAACGCTACACGGAAAGGGCCGCTTCAACCGGATTGCCGAGCGTGGCTTCGATTGGATGCTGCGGCACTATGATCGCGGCCTTGGCTTCGTCTTCCGCCATCAGCTACCCACCCTCCTGTCGACATTGGTTCTTATGGTGGCGACCGGCTACCTTTACGTCACGATCCCGAAAGGCTTTTTCCCGGAGCAGGACACCGGCTTCATTTTTGGCCAGTTGGATGCGCGCGAGGACATATCGTTCCCGGCCATGGCCGCACTCACTCACCAGATCGTCGATATCGTAAAGCAGGATCCCGCCGTTTCCGGCGTGTTTTCATTTACCGGAGCCAGCGCCTACAACCCGACCGAGAACACCGCTCGCGTATTTATTCAGCTGGTACCGCATGATCAGCGCGACCGGACCTCCGGTCAGATCATTCAACGCCTGCGGCCTAAGGTGGCCGCGGTGCAAGGCGTCAAATTCTATATGCAGTCCGGGCAGGACATCAGTATCGGCGGGCGACTTAGCCGCACCCTCTATCAATACACGCTGACCGACACGAGCTCCGAGGAGCTCAATCACTGGGCGCCGATCATCGAGGCGGCGATGAGGAAAATGCCCGAGCTTCAGGACATCGCCTCCGATCAGCAGATCGCTTCGCCGCATCTTGCAATCGAGATCGACCGCGACGCCGCCTCCAGGATGGGTATCTCGCCCTCGCTGATCGACGAGACGCTCTACGACGCGTTCGGGCAGCGTCAGGTCGCTAACCTCTACACCTCGACCAGTCAGTACAAGCTCATTCTCGAGGTCCAGCCCGAGTTCCAGGACGATCCGACGGCGTTGTCAAAGATTTTCGT
>DATEQL010000724.1:0-6126 GCA_035272665.1 Allostellaceae bacterium | reverse complement strand
CGCCTACATCCGTCGCAACCATAATCTCCTCGTCGGCGAGAGCAGCGCCGAGCGGATCAAAAAGGAGATCGGTTCCGCCTGCATGCCGGAGGACGGCGAGGGGCGGGTGATGGAGATCAAAGGGCGTGACCTGATGAACGGCGTGCCGAAGGAAATCGTGATCAGCGAGCGTCAGATCTCCGAAAGCCTAGCTGAACCGGTCGGCTCGATCGTCGAGGCCGTCAAAGTTGCGCTCGAGCACACCGCTCCTGAGCTCGCGGCCGACATCGTCGACAAAGGGATCGTGCTGACCGGCGGCGGCGCCTTGCTCGGGAATCTCGATCTGGTGCTGAGGCACGCTACCGGGCTGCCTGTATCAATTGCTGACGACCCGCTGACTTGCGTGGCGCTTGGCACCGGCCGTGCCCTCGAAGAGATGAAGACGCTGAAAAACGTGTTGGTCAACATGTGGTAGGAATCTTAATCTTGGGGAGTTAGGGGGGCGTATGAACGCAAGCGTTGCCGAATCGCGCAGAGCGCCGCGGCGTGGCAGGTTATCCGAACTCGGTCACGCGGGAGGGCATAGCGGAGTTCGGCCAGCGTGGCGCGAGCCTGCGAGGTGATTGGGCTGTCGCCGCCGCGTCGTGCGGCCGTGCAGCGGGTGTCCCTCCCGCTTCTTGTGTTCGTGTCGGCGACGATGATCGTCCTTGGCAAAGCCGATCAGATCTTGTTCGAGTCTCTGAGAGCTTCGGTAACCGACACCGCCGCGCCGGCCCTCGACGTGTTGTCGCGCCCAGTCGCTGCCCTAGGACATCTCGTTGATCGCGCTCGAGACTTCGTCGCCGTTTACCAGGACAATGCCCGCCTCGCCGAGGAGAACGAGAGGTTGCTGACCTGGCAACAGGCTGCGCTCGGGCTCGCCTCCGAGAATGCCCGATTGCGCGAACTCCTCAAGCTGACGCCCGAGCCCCCGGCAACGTTTATCACGGCCCGGGTGATTGCGAATTCGGGCGGCGCATACGTCCGCAGCCTGATGGTTTATGCCGGCCATGAGAATGGGGTAGTGCGCGGCCAAGCCGCCATGACCGGCGAGGGCCTCGTCGGACGAGTGTCGGAGGTCGGAAGCCGGGCAGCGCGGGTTCTCCTTGTCACTGATCTGAATTCCCGGGTGCCGGTGATCGTTGAGGGACCTCAGCAACGAGCGCTGCTGGCGGGTGACAATTCGGAGCGCCCAAATCTTCGCTACCTGGATGCCGGAACCGGGATCAAGATAGGCGACCGGGTGGTCACCTCCGGACAGGGCGGCGTCTTTCCTCCGGGACTGCCGGTCGGTATCGTCGCGTCCGTGGACGGCGAAGCGCCCCGCGTTGAACCCTACGTCGAAATGTCGCGGGTCGAATATCTGCGGATCGTCGATTACGGGCTAGCCAACGGGCTGCCCAATCCCGTGCCGGTGGCCTCGCGCAGCGGCCGGCGCGCTGACGCGTCCACGGGTGACCAGCCTGGCCGGCGTTGAGCTCGGGATGGCTCTCGAACCTGTCGGCGCAACCGCGCCCCAGCGTCTCGACAACCCGGCCGCCCGTCTGCTGCCGATTGCGACCACGCTGTTGGCGACAGTGATCTCGATTCAGCCGGCGAATATTCCGGGTTACGCGGCGCTGACCCCGGCCTTCACGTTGATGGCGGTCTATCACTGGACGATTTACCGGCCGGACCTGCTGCCGCCTCTTTCGCTCTTCCTCGTCGGTATCTCCCAGGATCTACTCGCCGGAGCACCGCCGGGGGTCACCGCCCTCATGCTGCTGCTCGCCCGTGCGGCCGTGATTCGTTGTCGGCGCCGCTTTGTCAACCAACCGTTTCCGTTCGTTTGGGCTGGCTTCACGATGCTGACCGGCGGCGCGATGCTGTTTCTCTGGACATTGCACTGCTTGCTCGACGGGGTGCTGGTCGACTTTCGCGGCACCGTTTTTCGTGCGGTATTGACCATTTCTATCTTCCCGATAGCGAGCTACCTGCTGGGCCGGATTCAGCGGACAGCGATGGGAGCGGGCTGACCGACGCCGCCGCCCGAGCGCAGGTCAGTCAGCCGCACCGACGATGCAGCGTGAACCCCAACGCCAAAGGTCCCTGACACGGAGAGCAGCCTTGCTCGGCACTGGCCAGGCAGCGCTCGTCGCCGTTCTAGCTGGGCGCATGTACCAGCTCCAAATTCTGGAGTCGGACCGCTACGTAGTGCTCGCGGATGAGAACCGGATCAATCTCCAGCTGCTGACACCGCCGCGCGGGCGCATACTCGACCGCTTCGGCGTGGCGTTTGCCGATAATCACCAGAACTATCATCTCGTCATCGTCCCCGAGCAGGCCGGGGACATCGCGGCGACGCTCGACGCGCTCGCCTCGCTGATCGAGGTTGGCGAGGCAGACCGGCGCAGGGTCTTGCGCGACATCCGGCGCAAGCACCCCTTCGTGCCGGTCGTGGTCCGGGGCAATTTGAGCTGGGACGAGATGGCGCGCATCGAGGTCGCCATCCCAGAACTGCCCGGCGTTTCGGTCGAACAGGGCCTCACTCGATCCTACCCGTTCGGCGAGACAGCGGCGCACGTGATCGGTTACGTCGCCGCGGTTTCCGAGTCCGAGCTGACCGGGGATCCGTTGCTTGAGCTGCCGGATTTTCGCATCGGTAAGAGCGGTGTCGAGAAGTCGCAGGACGCCGAACTGCGTGGTAGCGCGGGGACAAGTCAGGTCGAGGTCAACGCCTTCGGCCGAGTGGTCCGTGAACTCGCCCGGGTACCCGGGAGGCCCGGCAGCGACGTCGTGACCGGCCTCGACGCCGCCATGCAGGATTTCCTGGCCCGCCGCTGCATCACTGAGGAGAGCGTCGCGAGCGTCCTGCTGGACGCAGTGACCGGCGAAATTCTCGCCCTCGTGTCGATTCCGGGCTTCGATCCGGCGCCGTTCACGACCGGGCTCACCCCGGCGATGTGGCAGCAGCTCTCAGCGGATCCTCGCAACCCGCTGACAAACAAGGCGATCGCCGGCGTCTATCCGCCGGGGTCGACATTCAAGCCGGTGGTTGCGACAGCAGCGCTCGCGGCCGGGGTGTTAACTCCGGAGACATCGATAACCTGTCCAGGATCGCTGGCGCTCGGCAACGCCACGTTTCATTGCTGGCGCCAACACGGACACGGCACTCTTCGCTTGCGGGACGCGATCAAAAAATCCTGCGACGTCTTTTTCTATGAGACCGCGCGGCGGTTGGGGATCGATCGCCTCGCGGCGATGGCCCGGCGGTTGGGTTTTGGCAGCCCCCTTGGTCTCGACATCCCCGGCGAGCGCCCCGGGCTGATCCCGAGCCGCGAGTGGAAGCTCGCCACCACCGGCAACGCTTGGTCGCAAGGCGAGACGCTGATCGCCGGGATCGGCCAGGGATCGGTGCTGGCAACACCCTTGCAGATCGCCATCATGGTGGCCCGCCTGGTCACCGGGCGAGCCGTCACCCCGCGCCTCGCGCGCGCCGACCGCGGCATATCGGCGGGCGATGACTCTGCCCTCCCCGACTTTCCCGCGCTCGGTGTCAGTCCGCGCGTGCTCGCCTTTGTCGTCGACGGGATGAACGCAGTGGTCAACGAGCAGGGCGGCACGGCTTATGCCGAGCGGATCACCGAGCCCGGCTTCGCCATGGGGGGCAAGTCAGGCACCTCGCAGGTCCGGGCGATCAGCGAATACGAACACGAGCATGGGCTGCGCAAGATCAGTCAGATCCCTTGGAAAGAGCGCGACCACGCGCTGTTCGTCGGTTTCGCACCGGTCGTCGCACCGCGCTACGTATGTGTGACCGTGGTCGAGCACGGCGGGGTGACGGGCGGCCACGGTTCCGAAGTGGCCGGGCCGATTTGCCGCGACGTGCTATACGAGGTGCAACGTCGCGACCCCGCTCGGCGGGTGCCCGGTCGGGATAGCGTGGCGCAGCTCCCTTCCCCCGGTTGGCCCTCACAACCTCGCTCGGACGCGCCGGGCGGCTGAGCCGTGGCGAGCCTGTCGGCCGATCTCGTCCAACGCGAGCCGCGGCTTTGGCAAAGGATCCGGGCCATCAGCTGGGGACTGGTGCTGCTGATCTGCACGGCCGCGTGTTTCGGCGTCGCGGTGCTCTACTCTGCGGCCGACGGCAATATGGAACCCTGGGCCGCCAAGCAGACGATGCGCTTTGCGATCACGCTGATCCTGATGGTCGGCGCAGCGCTTATCGATATCCGCCTTTGGTTTCGTGCGGCCTACTGGGTTTACGCCATCGCGCTGGCACTGGTGGTTGCCGTCGATCTGCGCGGCTTTGTCGGCATGGGGGCACAGCGCTGGATCGATCTCGGGGTGATCCAACTGCAGCCCTCCGAACTGATGAACGTAGCCGTAGTGCTCGCCCTCGCGCGCTATTTCCATAGCCTCGCCAACGAGGATGCGGAGCGCATTCGCTATTTGATCCTGCCCGCGTTGATGGTCCTCGTGCCGGCGGCGCTGGTCCTCAAGCAGCCCGATCTCGGCACCGCGATCATGCTGCTGATGGGTGGCGTCGTACTGTTCTTCATCGCTGGTGTGCGCCTGCGGTTCTTCTTGTTGACGGCGGCGACCGCCGCCGCTGCTTTGCCGGGTGTCTGGCATTTTCTGCGCGATTACCAGAAGAACCGGATCTACACCTTCCTCGACCCGGACAGCGACCCGCTCGGCGCCGGCTACCACATCCTACAGTCAAAGATCGCACTCGGCTCCGGCGGTCTGTTCGGTAAGGGCTTTTTACAGGGCAGCCAAAGCCATCTGAGCTTTCTGCCGGAGAAGCAGACCGACTTTATCTTCACCACCTTGGCCGAGGAGTTCGGCTACGCCGGCGGGCTCGGGCTCTTGGCCCTCTATACGCTGATCATCGTCTACGGTTTCGCGATTGCGCTCAGGAGCCGCAATCACTTCGGGCGCCTCTTGGGGCTCGGGATCGTCACCAACTTCTTCCTCTACGTGTTCATCAACACAGCAATGGTGATGGGGCTGATCCCGGTCGTCGGGGTACCCTTGCCGCTGATCTCCTATGGCGGCACCGCGATACTCGCGGTGATGCTCGGGTTCGGCCTTCTGATCAATGTCGGCGTCCACCGCGACACCCGCCTCAACCGCAGCGGCGCCCGCCGGCCCGGCTGAGATGCGAGCTTCCCGGTTTTGCCCTGAAAAGCCGGGAATTTTTCTGCTCACAGCGCACCACGACCAAAAAACAGTATAGAAACAAAGCATTACGAGCGAATTGCTGTGATCGGGAACGAGAATTAGCCGGGAATGCAAACGGCGTAACCGGGAAATAACCCGGAATTGGCCCAGCCGCCGTCGACGGCTCCTACAGACCACGGCGGCGGGGCGCCCCGCGAGGAATGCTGCACGTTTCGCCAGGTTCCGCAAGCTTGAAAACCTCTGGTCGCCGTGAACAGCCGGACCCTCAAATTCACCACCGACGGCTCCGAGCGGGAATAGGGCCGTACTCGCGCTGACGCTCGGCTCGGCGCCTCGATCAAATGTCGGCGTTCATCACGAGGCCGCCTCAATCGCAGCGGCGAGAGCGGCCCGCTGGCCAGTCGACCGGCGCTTATTTTTCATCGCGCGCCCAGCGTTGACCGCATAGGATCGCTCGCGGTGATGCGGAGGAAATTCGATGGCGGAGAAGGACGATCCGGCGGAGAGCGGCCGCCGCCTGCACGTGACGACGTTGCTCGTGGCCTCACGACGCGCGCTCGACAACGCGCTGGCCGAACTCGGCTTTGCCGAGGATGACGACCGGGTCGTCGACCACGATGGCCGTCTGGCTTTCCTGACCTGCTCGCACGAGGAGGATTGCGACGACATGTTCGCGCTGATTACCGAGCTGTCGGCGCGTGGCGAAAGCTGGGAGTTGCAATCGCGCATCGACGCCGAGACGGGCCGCGCGATCTATCAGTCCTTCGCACGCTATCGGCCGGTCGAGGCAGTCGATGCCGCGGTCGAGGAAGAGCAGGAGCCGGAAACCTCGGAAACGCCGGTCTACGACATCGAAACCGCCGAAGGGCTGGCGGCGCTGAAGCGGATCTTGAAGCGGATCGAACCGGCCGATGCGTTCGCGACGATCCGTCCGGGCCGCGA
>DATEQL010000723.1:0-6234 GCA_035272665.1 Allostellaceae bacterium | reverse complement strand
GCCGAGCGCACCGAGCGCTGGCAGGGCAATCGCCTCGTCTCGTTTCACGGCGTGACCGACAAGGGTAACGGCCCTGCCGAGGTGAGAGGCGAGGCGCGCGGCAACGGTTTCGTTATCACCTCGCAGAACGGTACCGTTACCGCACCGGCGTCGGTTCGTCCGGCCAATCCCTGGTCAAACAACTTCCTCGGCTCCAACACGATGATGCGCCCCGATTCGGGCAAGATCGAGCAGGTGCGAATCGGCAGCGGGCAGGAGACGACGGTAAAAATCGACGGCGCGACGATCCCCGCCGTCAAATACGAGATCGACGGCAGTACCCGGTACACCATTTGGCTCGACGGGCGGGGCGTGCCTGTGAAGTTCCTGATCGACGACGACACCGGCAAGGTCACCTTCACGTTGGCCAAGTGCGTCAGCTGCGGCCCCGAGCTTACCCAGATGGGAACGAGATAATTCTGCCTCTCCTGTAGGTAGGAATAGGCCGCCGGCGGGTCCGGCAGCTCAGAAAAAGGCGAGCGTGCGGATTTCGATGCTCTCGCGCGGCCGCGCATCGGGCGGAGCGGAGGGGTCATCAAACGCCGTGTGGGCGGTCCACCGAGCGCGCCCCTCCTTCACCGACTCGTAAGTCTTGAAGACCAGCGCTTCGTCGGGCCGCATCCGCGGGAACCAGTACCAGCGATGCGCCGGGTTATAGGTGATCGCATAAGTCTGGCCGATGCGGTCGGGGTAGTGGCGTTCGGTCACCACCAGATTCTCGGGCGAGATGCTCTGCGCATCGGCAATCGCCAGCGGCCAGGTCTCGACCGGATGATGGATCGGCCGCCACACCTGGATGACGGCGAAGCGCCGGTCGAGCAGCCGGTCGGCCTCGTGCGGTAAGAGGTCGCGCACCCGCTGCGGGCCCGACCATTCGGTATAGTCGTTGTGCACACGGCGCACGACCTCGCGGATCTTGCGCGTCTCGCGCAACTCGTCATCTGCCGTTCGCAGCGTGTGATCGAACACGACGACGCGGGACGCGCCGCTCTCAGCCTTCACCAGCGCTTCCATCTCCGGGTAATAGACCCGGCGCAGTTCGTCCTCGTCGAAGAAATCGGCGACCTCGGTGCGGTGGCGGACAAAACGAAACCCTTCGCGTTCCAGCGCAAAATGGTCGGCATCGAACCGACCGTTCCGCATCACGACGCGATGGGGGTCCGACTTTCCGCCGCCGGTCCGCAGATCGCCCCCGCCCGGCTCCCCGACCAGTGTGATCGGCCTGGTTTCGGTATCGATAAAATAGCTGAGGGTCGCCTCCATCGTTTCCGGCGCTGTGACTAGTTCGGCGATCTGAACCATTTGCGCTCCTTCACGCTTGCGAGCCGATGATATTGGCACCCCTCGGCCGAGACAACTCTCGCCGGCTCAGGCCGAGGGGATAGCGGCGAGCATTGCACGGATGTCGGGCAGATGCTCGCGGCCCCAAAACAACTCACCGTCGATGACGAATGTCGGGACCCCAAAAACCCCGATCGCCTCGGCTTCGCGGCAGCTGCGATCGAGCTCCTCACCCCCTTCCCCCGCCGAATAGGCCAAGAAGCCCGCGGTCTCGGCGCCGGCCTCGGCCAGCATGGCGACGACTACATCCGGATCCTCGATGTCGAGCTCGCGCTTCCAGAAGCGCTCGAAGGTCAGGTCATGATAGCGCCGCAGCACCGCGGTACCCTGGCGCTTGGCATAGAGCATGCCGCGCGCGGCGAGCGTCGAATCCCAGATTTTCTGCGGGCCGCGGATGATAAGGCCGCGGTTCTTGGCCTGTCGGCGGCAGTCCATGTAACTGTAGCGAACGCGCCGCCATTGATGCGCGTTGCGCTGCTCTTCGACCACCCTGCCGCTCTCGTCGACCCTGGCGGAGCCGAGGAAGCTCAGGATGTCGAGGACATAGGGCAGCCAATCGACGCGCACTGGGAAGTCGCGTTCGAGGTCGTAAGCGAGATCTTTGGCTAGATAGGCATAGGGGCTCTTGTAGTCGAAGTAGACCGTGACGGTCCGCGGTTCGGCCATGCCGGGTTTCCTATCGGTTTGTCGAACCTCGGTATCATGTACCATTTTCCGGCGGCCTTGCATCACGGAGGCACCCGATGGAGCGCGGACACCAGATCGAGACCCGGAACACGGCGTATTTCCGTCATGACTACGATTGCGAGCACGCCGACATGCGGCGGCTCTACGAGCAGGCCAAGATCGATCAATGGAACGCGGCGACCGACATCCACTGGGCTCGGTCGCTCGAAGGCGACGGTGGCTTGATCGCCGACGATCTGGTCGACATTTACGGCACGAAATTCTGGGATCGCCTGTCCGCCGAGCAGCGGGTCGAGCTCAACCGCTGCGTAACGCGCTGGCGCCTCTCGACCCTGATGCACGGCGAGCATGGCGCGATGCTGGTGTGCAGCCAGCTGGTCGAGAACGTGCACGGGCAGGACGCCAAGCTGTTCCAGGCCACCCAGGTCGTCGACGAAGGCCGGCACAACGAAGTGCTTCACCGCTACCTGGCGCTGCGTCTCGAGGGCGAGAGCTATCCGCTCGCGGGCAACGTCAAAGAGATCTTCGACACGCTGCTCGGCACCTCCGCGTGGTACCTGAAGACGATCGGGCTGCAGCTCGTCGCCGAGACCTTCGCGGTGTCGCTGTTCCGGATGCTCGCCGAGTCGTCCAAGGACGAGGTGCTGCGCGTGATTTGCCGACGGATCCTGCAGGACGAAGCGCGCCACATGGGCTTCAGCATGCTGTCATTGCCGGCGGTGGTGGAAGAAGCGACGGCGAGCGAACGGCGCGAGATGGAAGACTTCGCGGTCTGGGCGCTGAACCGGACCCTGAGGGGGATCTTCCCGCTCGCCGCATACGAGGACATGGGGTTCGACCGCTCCGAAATCGAGGAGATCCGCCAGCTCCGACGCCAACGGGCTGCAGGCGGCGATGAAACGGCATTCCGCAAGTTCTTCCGGCGCGACCTCCACGCGGGGCTGGTCCGCAACATGCGCAAGGTCGGGGTGTTGACCGCCCGCGTCGCGCCGGATCTCGAGGCACTCGGGATCTCGCTCGCCGCGGCCTGACAATCCGGGTCCAGATATTGAGAGAAGCTGGGTCGCGGTATCGCGGCGCTACAAATAGGTGCTGGCAAAGCTTGACGACTGAGCCGCGATGGCTGCCGCTGTGCGCAGCCATAGAATTCGACCGGCGCGTCGTCGACAAACACGGAAAACATACCGGCATTCGGGACATTGCGATGCTCTAGCACGCCGTCGCCAGTCCCCGGACCATCTGGGTCTATTCCAAGATGGACGATGCCGCGGTCCTCGCGAGACTTCTCTGTTCTCAAGTGTAACGCACCCAAACCGGGTGAGATCTCACATGCAATGACATGACTTCGAAGTGACCAAGATTGGGGAGACGCCTACACCCAAGGTCATGAAGGAATATTGGGGACAAGGTTGGCGAGACCAGTCTTGGATCGACTGTGCCGTTCGCGTGTTTGCGTGCAGGCGTGTGCCGGACAACGACCAGCTTGGTACCCGTTGACGGTTCGACTTGAGCCGAAGCCGCCGAGCTGCGGCGAGAGCCATACCTGAGGAATTGATGATGCCCCAACCGGAACGCTATGAAACGCTCGTCCTCGGCAGCGGCGAGGGCGGCAAATTCCTGGCTTGGCACCTGGCCAGGTCGGGGCATCGCACCGCCGTTGTCGAGCGTAAATTGATCGGCGGCTCTTGCCCAAACACCAACTGTCTTCCCAGCAAGAACGAGATTTGGAGCGCAAAGGTCGCCGATCTGGTTCACCACGCGGGACGGTTCGGAATGGTGACCGGTTCCGTCGCCACCGACATGAAGAGAGTTCTGGCGCGCAAGCGCGACATGGTCGTCGGCCTGGTTGCCATGCACCTCGAGAATTACAAGGCCAGCGGCGCCGAGCTGATCATGGGTACAGGCCGGTTCATCGCGCCGAAGACCATCGAGGTGAGCTTGAACGACGGCGGTACGCGCGTGCTGACCGGCGATCGCGTGGCTCTCAATCTCGGGACGCATGCCACGATCCCGGATATTCCGGGTCTAGCCGCAGCAAAGCCGCTCACCAATGTCGAGGCGCTCGAGCTCGATCGACTGCCCGACCATCTGGTCGTGATCGGCGGCGGCTACGTCGGACTGGAACTCGCACAAGCCTATCGCCGCTTCGGCAGCCGCGTGAGCATCATCGAGGCGGGACCACAGATCGGCCGGCCGCGAAGATGCCGACGTCGCGGGCGCGATCCTGGAGATGCTGCGCGACGTAGACATCGAGGTGTATCTCGGAGCCAAGGTTCTCTATGTACGGGGCCGGTCCGGAGAAACCGTCAGCTTCCGGATGCACACACCGGCAGGCGAGCAGACCATTGAGGGCAGCGATGTCCTGGTCGCAGCCGGACGCACCCCCAATACGGACGGGATCGGGCTCGACCTCGCCGGCGTCGTGCTTGACACTCGCGGATATGTCGCGGTCAACGACCGGCTCGAGACGAGCGCGCCTGATGTCTGGGCGATCGGCGAGTGCGCGGGCAATCCACAATTCACCCACGTGTCATTCGACGACTTCCGCATCGTCCGGGACAATCTCGCCGGCGGGAACCGTACGAGCCGTGACCGGCTGGTTCCCTACTGCATTTTCACCGACCCGCCGCTCGCGCGCGTCGGCTTGAGCGAGGGCGAGGCCCGGCGCCAGGGCATCGCTGTTCGGGTCGCGACATTGCCGATCGTCGCCGTGTTGCGATCGCGGACGACCTCGGAGACGCGCGGTTTCATGAAGGCGCTGGTCGAGGCCGGGGGCGACCGCATTGTGGGTTTCGCGATGCTCGGCGCCGAAGGCGGTGAAGTGATGCCCGTGGTTCAGACCGCGATGCTTGCAGGTATGTCCTACACAGGCTTGCGCGATGCGATTATCGCGCATCCGACAATGGCGGAGGGCCTCGGCACGCCTTTCTCGAATGTGCCGGCCCGATAAGGCTCGCGCAGGTCGGACATTTACACGGTGGAGATCCTTTGAAACCGGCTAAACTCGGCGGAAACTGCTCCTGGGATGCGGACCGATGAGCCCTAGCGCGCCGACAGTAGGGCGCCAGCAGCGTGTAGAGAGAGGTCAGAGGCCGGAAGACGACCCGCGACGGCGCTACACCGCCAATCTTCAGGGCGAGGTCGACAGTGCCGCCCTCTATCGAACCCTGGCGCAGACTGAGAAGAACCCTCAACTGGCGCAGGTTTACGGACGCCTGGCGGCGATCGAGGAGGCCCACGCCGAGTACTGGAAGGACCACATTGCGGCGATCCATCAGAATGTGCCGAAGCTGCGTCCCGGCTTCCGGACGCGCGCGCTCGCCTGGCTTGCCCGCCGCTTCGGCCCGGCCTTCGTGCTGCCGACCGTCGATACGCTCGAGCACCTGGATAGCGGGACTTACGACGCCCAGCCCGAAGCCGTGGCGGGCGGCCTGCCGGCCGCCGAACGATCGCATGCGCGTATCATCGAGGCGCTGGCCGCGGGCGCGCCGGGGGCGCTCAGCGGCTCGACCCTGGCGCGCCTGGAGGGCCGACACCGCGGGATGGGCGGCAATGCGCTGCGCGCCGCGGTGCTCGGTGCAAATGATGGCCTCGTCTCGAATCTGAGTCTCGTGATGGGGGTTGCTGGGGCCGATCTCGCACCCCATGCGATCCTGATCACCGGTCTCGCCGGGCTCATGGCCGGCGCCTGTTCGATGGCGCTCGGCGAATGGCTGTCGGTCAATACCGCGCGCGAATCCTCCGAGCGCCAGATCGCCACTGAGGCCGACGAGCTCGAACAGGTGCCCGAGGAAGAGAAGGAAGAGCTGTCGCTGATCTACCAGGCGAAGGGGTTGCCCGAGGATCTCGCGAAATCCTTGGCGGAGCGGCTGATCGCCAACAAGAAGACCGCTCTCGATACCCTGGTTCGCGAGGAGCTGGGGATCGATCCCGACGAATTGGGGGGGTCGCCCTGGGGTGCGGCCACAGCGTCCTTCGCTCTGTTCTCCCTCGGTGCAATCTTTCCCGTGGCGCCGTATTTTACGTTCGCGGGTGCGTCGGCGGTGATCGCCAGCCTGGCGGCGAGCGGGGTAGCGTTGTTCCTGATCGGAGCCGGCACCACGTTGTTCACCGGCCGCTCGGTGTGGTTTTCGGGAGCGCGTCAGCTGCTGGTGGGCTTCGTCGCGG
>DATEQL010000722.1:0-3255 GCA_035272665.1 Allostellaceae bacterium | reverse complement strand
TGCCGCGGCGGGATCACGTCGAAGACGACCACAGTCTGGCCGGGGGCGTACGCCTTCATGATTGCGTCGAGGTCTTTGGCCTTGAACGCGGCGACAAAACGCTCCTCGAGCGCCCTGATATCGGCACCGGTGTCGGCCCGGGCTGGGGCGCCGAACGCCATTATCGAGAGCAGGACGAAGATTACGCAAGCGGTGGCGACGGCCTTCAGCTGCTGCACGGTCTGAATTCCTTGGAATGTGCATGCTCGGGATCGAGCCATACTAATGCATCGATAAAGGATGATGGCCAGAAAATGAGCGCCCGGACACGCCTCCTGCCGACGCGGAAATGGGCCGCGACGATCCCCGGGATCCGGCTATGGGAGGGTATGTGATGGCCGCAGACGGGTTGACCACTGTGCCAAGCAGCTTCGAGCCGAAGGAAACGATGGATCGGTTCGAGGCGGAGATCAAAGCGAGGGGATGACCGTCTTTGCCCAAGTCGATCATGCGGCGGGAGCCGCAGAGGTCGGTTTGCCGCTGCGGCCAACCGAGGTGCTGATCTTCGGCAGCGCCAAAGCCGGCACGCCGCTGATGCGGGCCAACCAGGCGATCGGCATCGATCTGCCCTCGAAGGCGCTGGTCTTTGAAGACGAAGCCGGCAAAGTCTGGCTGTCCTACAACGATCCGCGATGGCTCGCCCAGCGGCACGGCCTCGGCGCGCCGGTCTCTCAGACCGTCGATGCGATGGCGGTCGCGCTCGACGCTGTTGGGATCAAAGCAACGAAATTTCCGTGACCGTGCCGGACGTCGCGGGCGGCTCAGCTAGCCCGCTCGTCGAGCCATTGCTTCAGAGCGGCAGCGTTGTTGCGGGTCTCGTCGCGGGCGGCGAAGAGCAGAGTGACGGGCCCGCGGGTCAGTCGATCGAACAGGTCGCGGACGGCCGACTGCGCCGGTTGCTGTTCGAGTTCGGCGTAATAGGCGGTCGTGAAATCTCCCCAAGCCGCCGGATTGCCGTGGTAGCGGCGGCGCAGGGCATCGCTAGGCGCGACTTCCTTTAGCCACAGGTCGATCTGCGCCCGCTCCCGCGACAGGCCGCGGGGCCAGAGCCGATCCACCAGGACGCGGACGCCGTCTTCCGTGTCAGTCGGTTGATAAACGCGTTTGATGCGTAGCGACTGCCGGATCATTTGGCGCCCGAGACGACCATCAGGGTCGACGTGCCGTGCGCCAGAATGCGTCCGTCCCGCGCGGTCACCCGCGCTTCGGTCGAGATGATCTGGCGGGTTTGCGTAACGACATGCGCTTCGGCTCTGACGCGTCCGGTATCGGTGGTGATCGGTCGTGAGAGATTGACCTTGGTTTCGACCGTTCTGAATCCGCCTCCGGCCGGAATGAGGGAATAACCGGCGCACCCGGTCGCGCTGTCGATTAGCGTCATCGCCCAGCCGCCATGCACGGTCCCCATCGGGTTGAGCAGATGGTCGCCCGGTTCGCCCTCGAATGCTGCAAAACCGTCGCCGATCTCGACCAGCCAGAACGTCAAGGTCTTCGAGATCGGAGGGTGCGGCAGGCGGCCCTCGATGATGGCGTGTAGGATCTCTTTGCCGGTCAGTCGGGCGATCTCCTCAGAATTTGCCACGCCGTACCAATAAGCTGAGGATCCATCCATCTTAGGCTTTCCATGTAAAAACAAACGTTGTATATACATATACCCATGGATAAGACAATGCAAGCCCGGAAAACCCTGCGCAGCGACGCCCTGGAGGCGATCGAAATCTGCGCAGGATGGAACAGCCGTCTGGCCTCCCGCCGCATCACCCAGTTTCTGGAAAAGAGGATGATCGGTTCCGGCCTGACGATCGCTCAGTTCGGGTTGATGGCACAAATCGCCACAGCCTCGGACGACACTCTTGGCGCGCTGGCTGAGCGGTTAGGGCTCGATCAGTCGTCGCTGTCCAGAAACCTGCATGCCCTGGAGCGTGACGGTTTGGTCGAGATCGCCGTCGTCGAGCGAGATCAGCGAAGGCGAGCGGTGTGGCTCACCGAAAGCGGTGCACGACGTCTGGAAGGAGCAATGCCGGTTTGGCGATCCGCGCATGCGGCGCTGGCGGAGGTCCTTGAGCCGCAGCTTGCCCGGCAATTGGCGACTGCCTCGGAAGCATTAGTCGCCGGCTGACCGGTAAGACGGCGTCCGCCAGACCTTTCGCTATTGCAGGAGTGAGACCGGGATCTTGTAGAGGCTCACCGCGTTCTCGAAGACCAATTGGTCGAGTGCTGCTTTCCCGAGTGCCGCCTCGGCCGGACTGTGTCCCATCGCCTTTGAGTCCGGCCAAGGGCTGTCGAGACCCGGGAAGTCACTGGCCCAGAGGAAATTGCGCAAGCCAATCTCGGGCACGCGCCGAAAACCGCCCTCTTCCTCGACCTCGAAGGTGAAGAACACCTGGCGCTTGACGTACTCGGTCGGCTTCTCGGATAGCAGAACGTCGGGCTTGAAGACGCGGCTGGCCGGCCCGCCGAAATCGTACTCGCGGTCGAAGCGCCAGAACAGAAACGGCACCCAGCCAACCCCGGCCTCTTCGAGCACGAAGCGCACGCCGGGATGGCGATCGCAGATACCCGAGAAAACGACGGCGCTCATCAGTTCGCCCATCGCCCCCATCGGGAAGTTGGCAACCCTCATCAGGAACTGGTTGCGCGGTTCGAGGCCCGCGACCCCTACCCCCATCTGGCGCGACCCGCCGCTGGGGTTGGCGTGCAAATTGATCGGGAGGCCGGTCTCGGCGGCCGCCGCCCAGAGCGGCTCCCACATTTGGTGCAACACGGGCTCGGGGGCGCCAACCCAGTCGAAGATAACTCCCGTGGGCAGGCCGAACTCGGCTACCCGCATCAGCTCGGCGACCGCCTCCTCGGCCGTTTGGCAGGGCAGGGGAAGCAGCATGATGAACCTGCCGTTCGACTCCTCGTAGAGTTCCCGCGCCCAGTCGTTGACGGCGCGAACGACCGCGGCGCGCAGTTCCGGATCCTTGATCGCCGAGATCTGCTCATAGGGACCGTTGACGAGTTCGGCATCGACCCCGTCACGGTCCATGTCTTCGCAGCGATATCGGGCATTGGCGGCGCGGAAGACGCCGAGCTCCGGCTCCTCCGGTATGCCTGCCCGGGTATAGCAATTGACGGGTCCCCTGCCCACACCGGCCCAGCCGACCCCGCTCCAGGGCCGTCCCTCGACGACCCATTGTCGAGTGCCGTCCGGTCCCTTCACGACTTTCGGCC
>DATEQL010000721.1:0-8160 GCA_035272665.1 Allostellaceae bacterium | reverse complement strand
CCCAGTGCCGGCCCGCTTTCGCGGCCTCTTAGGCGGATAGAATGCTCGTAGAGATCGGCCATTTCGCGCTCGTCCTGGCGCTGCTCGTCGCCGCCGCGCAGGGCACCGTGCCGCTGGTCGGCGCCTCTGTGCGCAGCCGGCCGCTGATGGACCTCGCGACATCGGCTGCATTAGTGCAGTTCGGCTTGGTGGCGCTGGCCTTCGCCATCTTCATGCACGCCCACATCGTCTCCGATTTCTCGGTGCGCAACGTCTTCGAGAATTCGCACAGCGCCAAGCCCATGCTCTACAAGGTGACCGGCGTCTGGGGCAGCCATGAAGGCTCGATGATGCTCTGGGTCTTGATGCTGACCCTGTTCGGGGGCCTGGTCGCCGGGTTCGGCCGGTCGTTGCCTACCACGTTGCGGGCGCGCACATTGGCGATCCAGGGCCTCCTCGGCTTTGGCACCCTCCTCTTCATCATCGCGACCTCGAACCCGTTCGACCGGCTCTTGCCGGCCCCGGCCGACGGGCGCGACCTCAACCCGCTCTTGCAGGATCCGGGGCTCGCCTTCCACCCGCCGTTCCTCTATTTCGGCTATGTCGGATTCTCGATCACCTATTCTTTCGCGATCGCCGCGCTAATCGAAGGGCGGGTCGGCGCCCAATGGGCGCGCTGGGTGCGGCCTTGGGCGCTCTGCGCTTGGTGCGGGCTGACCGTCGGCATCGCGCTGGGCAGCTGGTGGGCCTATTACGTGCTCGGCTGGGGCGGCTGGTGGTATTGGGACCCGGTCGAGAACGCCTCCTTCATGCCGTGGCTCCTGGGCACGGCACTCCTGCACTCGGCGGTTGTCGTCGAAAAACGCGAGAGCCTGCAGCGCTGGACCGTTCTCTTGGCGATCCTGACCTTCGGCATGAGCCTGATCGGCACTTTCCTCGTGCGCTCCGGAGTCCTCACCTCGGTCCATTCCTTCGCCGTCGACCCCACCCGCGGCGTCTTCATCCTGGTTCTGATCGCGCTGGTGATCGGCGGCGGGTTGCTGCTCTATGCGCTGCGCGCGCCTGGTCTCGAGGCCGGTCACCCGTTTGCGCCGGTCAGCCGCGAGGGCGCGCTTGTACTCAACAACCTGCTGCTGTCGGCCGGCATGGCGACGGTCTTTCTCGGCACCTTCTATCCGCTCTTCGCCGAGGTGTGGAGCGGCGTCAAGCTGAGCGTCGGCCCGCAATATTTCAATGCGACCTTTGTGCCGATCCTGGCACCCGGCATCGTCGCGATGGTCATCGGCCCGGTGCTCGCCTGGCGCCGCGGCAATCTCGCAAGAGCGCTGCGCCGCTTGGCACCAGCGCTCGTCGGAGCGCTTCTCGCTCCCTTTTTCGTTTTTCTCTTCGACCGGACCGCACCTCCGGCGGCACTGGCGGGAGTGGCTCTGGCGGTCTGGGCGATGCTCGGCGTGCTGACCGATCTCGCCGATCGCTGCGATCTCGGGAAGCTGGCGCTGACCACCACTTGGCGCCGGCTATGCCATCTGCCGCGCGGCACCTGGGGCTACGCGCTCGCCCATTTCGGCGTCGGCGTGCTGATCGCCGGGATCGTCGTCTCGACCGCGTGGCGCAGCGAGCGGATCGAGACCATGCACCCCGGCCAAACCATCGAGATCGCCGGCCGAACCCTCCGCTTTGTCGGAGTGACCGAGGAAGACGTCGCCAACTATCACGCCCAGCGCGCCCAGATCATCGTCGAACGGTCCGGCAGGGCAGCGATGACCCTTTATCCCGAGCGCCGCTGGTACCCGGTAGCGCGCAGCCAGACCACGAATACCGCGATCGCCACCAACGGGTTCGGCGACCTCTACCTGGCGCTCGGCGATCCCGACGGCAAGGGCGGCTGGGTGTTGCGCGCCTATTACAACCCGCTCGTTCCGTGGATCTGGTTCGGCGCGGTTCTCGCCGCTCTGGGCGGGCTCGTCTCGCTCAGCGACCGGTGGCTGCGTCTGCGGCTGCCGGCATCCCGAGCGGCGGCGGCAGTCGCCGCACGACCGGTAGATTCGCGATGATATTGCGGCTGCTCTTCACTGCCGCGCTGCTGATCACCGTCGGGGCACCTTCGGTGCACGCGGTCGAGCCGTCGGAGCGGCTCGCCGACCCGGCTCTGGAGGCGCGCGCGCGAAGCCTCAGCCAGGAGCTGCGCTGCCTCGTCTGCCAGAACCAATCGATCGACGAGTCGAACGCCGAACTCGCCCACGATCTACGCGTGCTGTTGCGCCAGCGTCTGGTTGCCGGCGACACCGATCAGCAGGTCCTCGATTACATCGCGACGCGCTACGGTGTCTTCGTGCTGCTCGACCCGCCGTTCGCGCCGGTGACCTGGCTGCTGTGGCTGACGCCCCCCTTGCTGGTTTTGGGCGCCGGTGGGTTGCTGCTGATGCGAGCGCGACGCCGGCACCTCGACCCGGCAATGCCGGGCCTGACGCCTGAGGAAGACACGCGCGCCGCGCTGCTGTTGGGCGACCAGAGATGATTTGGTTCTGGATCGTCGTCGGTCTGTTCGTCCTGGCCGCGCTCGCCGCCCTGTTGCGGCCTCTCGTCCGGCGAGCCGGTCACGACGCGAGTGAAGCCGAGGCCGCCGTGGCGATGTTCCGCCGCCAGCTCGCCGATATCGACACCGAACTCTTACAGGGAAGGCTCACTGCAGACGAGGCCGCCGCCGCACGAACCGAGATCACCCGGCGGATGCTGGCGACGGGCGATCGGGAAGGCGAAGAAGACCACGCGGCGGCCAACCCCGCCGAGATTTCATGGCGGATCGGCGCTGCGGTCGGCATTGCCGGTTTGGTCCCGGCGGCGGCACTCGCCATCTATCTCGCGGTCGGGGCGCCAGCCGCGATCAATCCGCTGCCGGCTGCCAGCGCCGCACGTGAAACCGGTCCACACGATATGGCTGAGCTCGCCGCCGCAGCGGATCAGCTGAAGGCACGATTGGAGCGCGATCCCGAGCATCTCGAGGGCTGGGCCTTACTCGGACGGACCCTGGGCTCTCTGGGGCGTTTCGCGGAGGCGCGCGACGCCTATGATCACGCGATCGCCTTGAGGTCGGACGAGCCCCAGCTGCATGCCGAGCTGGGCGAAATCCTGGTGCTCGCGGCGGACGGCACCGTGACACCGGCCGCGCAGGCCGAGTTCGCCAAATCCGGCAACGATCCGCGCGCCCGCTTTTATGCTGCCGAGGCCGCGCTGCAGCGCGGCGACACCGTTGCAGCCAAGTCCGAGCTGGAGGCGCTGCTCGCCGATGCCCCCGCCGACGCGCCGTGGCGCAAGATTGTTGTCTCGCGTCTCGCCGAGATCGCGCCGGGTGAACCGCGGGCGGGCGCGAAAACCGATGCCGGGCCCAATTCGCAGGACATTGCCGCCGCCCAGTCGATGTCGCCGGAAGAGCGCCAGGCGATGATCCGCGGCATGGTCGAGCGTCTCGCCGCGCGGCTCGAGCAACACCCAGACGACAAAGACGGCTGGGCTCGCCTGGCCCGGGCCTACGAGGTTCTCGGGGACACCGACAAGGCGGCCGCGGCCGGCGCCCGAGCAGCCGCGGCGGGCGCAGCGGCGCCGGGTGAAGCGCAGGGCAGCGCGAACCCACCTGCCGGCCCGAGCGCGCAGGATGTCGCGGCCGCCCGGTCGATGTCGCCGGAAGAGCGCCAGGGTATGATCCGCGGGCTGGTTGAGCGCCTTGCTGCGCGGCTCGACCAACACCCAGACGATAAGGACGGCTGGGCTCGCCTCGCCCACGCCTACGAGGTTCTCGGGGACACCGACAAGGCGGCCGCGGCCCGCGCCCGAGCAGCCGCGGCGGGCGGAGCGGCGCCGGGTGAAGCGCAAGGCAGCGCGAACCCACCTGCCGGCCCGAGCGCGCAGGACATTGCCGCCGCCCGGTCGATGCCGCCCGAGCAACAACAGGCGATGATCCGCGGTATGGTTGAGCGCCTCGCCGCACGGCTCGAGCAGAACCCGAACGACAAGGACGGCTGGGCTCGCCTCGCCCACGCCTACGAGGTTCTCGGGGACACCGACAAGGCGGCCGCGGCCCGCGCCCGAGCGGCCGCGGCGAGCGCACCGGCGCCGGCTTCGCCGCCCGCCCGCTGAACCCGTAACGCGGACCGGCTGCGGCGCGAAGCGCGATTTCCGCGAGACACGGGCCCGATTTCACGCTACCACGCAAAGCGCGGCTGGAGAGTGATCGGCAATGTCCCTCTCACCGGGCTTGTGCCTCGTCACCGGAGCGACTGGGTTCGTCGGTTCGGCGGTGGCTCGTGCGCTGGTGGGTGCCGGTCATGATGTTCGTGCCCTGGCTCGCCCGAACAGCGATCGGCGCAACCTCGGCGATCTGTCCGTAGCGGTTGTCGAGGGCTCGCTGGAGGACCCTCCATCGCTCGCGCGGGCCGTCGCCGGTTGCCGGTATCTGTTCCATGTTGCCGCCGATTATCGCCTTTGGGTACCCGACCCTGCGCCGATGTTTCGCGCGAATGTGGAGGGGACGCGCATCCTGATGCGCGCTGCGATCGATGCCGGGGTTGAAAGGGTCGTCCATACGAGCAGCGTCGCCACTCTTGGTCTGGTCCCCGACGAATCGGCCGACGAGGATACCCCGAGCAACCTCGAAGCCATGATCGGCCCCTACAAACGCTCAAAATTCCAGGCGGAGGAAGTCGTCCGCGACCTGGTCACGAGGCGTCGGCTGCCCGCAGTCATCGTCAATCCGTCGACGCCCGTCGGGCCGCGCGACCGCAAGCCCACACCGACCGGCCGGGTGATCCTCGAAGCGGCGCGCGGGCATATGCCGGGTTATGTCGATACCGGCCTGAATATCGTACATGTCGACGACGTCGCCGTCGGCCATCTGATGGCGGCGGAGATGGGCAGGGTCGGAGAGCGTTATATCCTCGGCGGCGAGAACATGCCCTTGGCAAAAATCCTAGCCGAAGTCGCGCAGGCGGTCGGCAAGCGGCCCCCGCGGCTGCGGGTTCCGTACACGGTGGCCCTTCCCGTTGCGGTCGGGGCGGAGATGATGGCGCGGCTGACGGGCAGCGAGCCTTTCATTACGCTCGACGGCGTTCGCATGGCGAGGAAGAAGATGTATTTCACCTCGGCGAAGGCGTCGCGCGAATTCGGCTACTTGCCGCGGCCGGCACGCGAGGCGATCGTTGAGGCCATTGGCTGGTTCGAGGCCAACAGCTACCTCGGACGACGGCGATGACGGCCGAGCTTCGGGAAAACCGTCTCGTCAGCATCGAGACGCCCTCCGGCAAGGGGCGCGGCGGCGAGAATTTTCCGGTCGGTTCCTTCTTGATCCGGCGCGAGCTGCGGGCACATGTGCACGCCTTTTATCGGTTCGCTCGAAACGCCGACGATATATCCGACAATCCCGCGCTGACCGCCGATGAGAAGATTCACCGGCTCGACCGCATGGCGGCAATCCTTGACGGCGCACCGGGGCCCGATTCGCCTGCGGCTTCGGCGATGCGCGAGAGCTTGATCGAGACGCGGCTCTCCGCGCAACATTGCCACGACGTGTTGCACGCCTTTCGGCTCGACGCGACGAAGCTGCGCTACCGCGACTGGGACGATCTGATGGCGTATTGCCGTTACTCGGCTTCGCCGGTCGGACGCCAGCTGCTCGACCTCCATCGTGAGAGCCGCGCGACATGGCCGGCTTCGGACGCGCTGTGCTCGGCGCTCCAGGTCCTCAACCACCTGCAGGACTGCGCCGATGACTACCGCCGACTCGACCGGGTCTACCTGCCGACGGCAGAATTGGCGGCCGCGGGGATCGGCGTCGAGGCGTTGGCAGCCTCACGGTCGAGTCCTGCTCTGCGTCGCGTCGTCGACGGTCTGCTCGACCACACCGGCGCGCTGATTGCCACCGCGCACAGCCTGCCGCCCAAAGTCGTCTCGACCGGACTGCGCTGGGAAAGTGCAGTCATTGTCGAACTCGCCTCGCGCCTGCTCCGCCGGCTTCGGAGCGGCGATCCTTTGGCAGCTCGGGTCGGGCTGAAGAAATCAGATTTCTTGATCGCTTTCGTAATCGGCGCGTCTCGGGGTCTTCGGCGATGAACGATGCGGCGTTTGGCGTCGTCGCGGGGCAGCGGAGCGACGCGGCGCTCCGTCAAACCATCCGACATCGAGTGGAGGCGGCCGGAACATCGTTCTATTGGGCAATGCGTCTCTTGCCCAAACACCGCCGGAACGGGATGTACGCGGTCTATGCGTTCTGCCGCGAGGTCGACGACATCGCCGATGACGACCGGCCGATCGAGCATAAAATAGCCGACCTCGCTGCCTGGCGTGCAGAGATCGAAGCTCTCTATGCTGGCCAGCCGCGCCACCTTGTTGCCCGGGCGCTGCGTGAGCCGGTGCTGCGCTATCGCCTGCGCCGCGAGGATTTCCTGGCGGTCATCGACGGCATGGAGATGGATGCACGCGAAGCCATTCGCGCTCCCGATCTTGCCACACTCGACCTCTACTGCGCGCGCGTCGCGAGCGCCGTCGGCCATCTCTCGGTTCACGTTTTTGGCGATTCAGGCGATGCTGCCCACAGGGTCGCCGAATCCCTCGGCCGAGCGCTGCAGCTGACCAATATTCTTCGCGATCTGGACGAAGACGCTGGTCGTGGCCGGCTCTATCTACCCCGTGAGATTCTCGACCGACATGGGATTGGCAGCGTCGAGCCGGCGGCGATCTTGCGGCATCCGGCGCTGCCGGCAGCCTGCCGCGAGGTCGCTGCGATCGCCGAATCGCACTTCCGGGAAGCGGCGTGCGCGATGGGGCAGTGCGCGCGCTGGGCAATGCGGCCGGCCGCGGTGATGGCCGCGATCTACGGCGCGACGCTCTCGGCTCTTGTCCGCTCGGGGTGGCGCGATCCCGCCGAGCGCGTGAGCCTGTCAAAGCCGCTCAAGCTCTGGCTGGTGTTGCGACACGGATTCTTGTGAGTGCTGGGTTGGGCACGGTGCATGTCGTCGGCGCGGGGCTCGCCGGTCTCGCCGCCGCGGTCGAGCTTGCCGCTCGAGGTCGCCGGGTTCAGCTCTACGAAGCCGGTCGTCATGCCGGCGGGCGTTGCCGCTCTTATCTGGATGCAGAACTCGGCTGCCGAATCGACAACGGCAACCATCTTCTTCTCGCCGGCAACCGGGCGGCGCTCGGCTATCTCGAACGAATCGGCGCGCTCGACACGCTGGAAGGTCCGCGGGACGCGGCCTTCCCTTTTATCGACGCCGGGACCGGGCAGCGCTGGATCGTACGACCGAACCGCGGCGTTTTACCTTGGTGGACTTTCAGCACAAAGCGACGGGTGCCGGAGACGCGTGCGATCGATTACCTCGCCGCACTGGCGTTATGGCATGCCGACCCGTCGGCGACGGTGGCCGAGGTGCTTGCGCCCGAACGGCGCCTATTTCACTGCTTGTGGGAGCCGCTCGCCGTCGCCGCGTTGAACACGAGCGTCGAGCGTGCGTCTGCCGGGCTATTCTGGCGGATCCTCGTCGAGACGCTAGGGCGGGGCGGGAGGGCGTGCTGCCCGCTTGTGCCCCGCGACGGGCTCTCGGAAACCTTTGTCGACCCGGCGCTCGCCCGCTTGCGCGCACAGGGAGCCGAGATCCGTTTTGGCGCGCGCCTCCGCGCCTTGAGTCTCGGCGCGGATCACGTGGCCGAGCTCCTGTTCGACACCGGCTCGATCGGGCTAGGCCGCGGCGACAGCCTGATCCTCGCCGTGCCGGCGGTGGCGGCGGCGCGCCTCGTACCGGCTCTGACCGTACCCGATGCCTATTCCCCGATCGTCAATGCACATTTTCTCTGTGCAGCACCGAGAGGTTCACCACCGCTCGTCGGCGTGATCGGCGGCGCTGCGGAGTGGGTCTTTCGCAAGCGGGAGGTATTGTCGGTGACGGTGAGCGCCGCAGACAGGATGGTGGACCGGCCAGCCACGGAACTCCGCGAGCTGCTCTGGTACGATGTCGCCGCCGCCTATCGGCTGTCGGCGCATCCGATCCCCCCGGCGCGAATTGTCAAGGAGCGACGAGCCACTTTCCTCGCCAGCCCCGAGCAAGTGCGGCGTCGACCGCCGTCGCGGACGCAGTGGGCCAACCTTCTACTTGCTGGCGATTATGTGGATACGGGCTTGCCTGCCACGATCGAAGG
>DATEQL010000720.1:0-4200 GCA_035272665.1 Allostellaceae bacterium | reverse complement strand
CGGCGACGACGGCCCCTACAAGAATTACCTCGCCTTTGACATGATTGCGCAAGCGACCGGAGGCGCCATGTCGATCACCGGCGAGCCTGACGGCCGCCCGATCAAGCCGGGTCCGACGATCGGCGACACCGGCACCGGCCTCCACGCTGCGATCGGCGTCCTTGCGGCCCTTTATCAACGCCAGTTCACCGGCGAGGGCCAGCGGATCCAATGTGCGATGCAGGACTGCGTCATCAATTACGGCCGCATTTCCTATGCTGCCCAGTATCTGTGGGGCCATGCTGCTCCGCGCATGGGCAATCAGAGCATCATGGGCACCAATTCGCCGAGCGAGACCTATCCGTGCAAGGGCGGCGGGCCAAACGACTATTGCTATATCTATACTTCACGCGCCAACCAACAGCATTGGGAACGCATCTTAAAGATGATGGGGCGCGAGGACCTGAGCGGCGATCCGCGTTTCGACAGCCCGGAGGAGCGGTTCAAGAACCGCCATGTGGTCGACGAAATGCTTTCTGAATGGACCATTCAATACGACAAGCTCGAGGTCATGCGGCGACTCGGCGAGCAGGGCATCCCCGCCGGAGCGGTGATGGACACGATGGAGTTGTCGAACGATCCCGATCTCAATCGACGGGAAATCTTCGTCACCGTCAAACACCCGGTGCGCGGCGATTTCAAGATGCCCGGCTGGCCGGTCAAGATGAGCGGCTCGAAGGTACCGATCACAGCGTCGCCGCTGCTCGGCGCGGACACCGAGGCCGTCTACAGCAGCCTGTTGGGGTTGAGCAAGGACGAGATCGCCGCCCTGCGGGAAGAAAAAGCCATCTGAGCCGGCACCCTCCGATCTTTCTCCTTCGCTTGCGAACGAGAAAGATGAGAGGGCATCCGGGGGACCGGACATGATGAATACAACGGGCGGCGGCGCGACCGATACCGCTCCGATACACCTCCGCTGGGAGCCGGCTGAGAGCTATCCGGATCCCGCGGTCCAGACGCTTGATCCGCGCTTCGACGAGATCAAGCCGCCGATGAACTCGGGCCTCGACCGTGTTGCGACCGGATTTCGTTGGGCCGAAGGCCCGGTGTGGTTTGGCGACGGCCGCTACCTCTTATGGAGCGACATTCCCAATAACCGCATCATGAAATGGGAGGAAGAAACCGGCGCCGCCAGCGTGTTTCGTAAACCGTCGAATCATGCCAATGGCAACACCCGCGATCGACAGGGGCGCCTTGTCACCTGCGAACATGAGGGGCGGCGGGTCACCCGTACGGAATATGACGGGTCGATCACCGTCATTCTCGACCGGTTCGACGGCAAGCGGCTCAATTCGCCAAACGACGTCATCGTCAAATCCGACGGTTCGATTTGGTTCAGCGACCCGGCTTTTGGAATTTTGGGCAATTACGAGGGCGAAAAGGCTCCGTCGGAACTGCCGACCAATGTCTATCGGGTCGACGGGAGGACCGGCAGGGCGACGGTTATGGCGGGGGATATCAATTTCCCGAACGGGCTGTGCTTTTCCCCCGACGAATCTAAGCTCTACATCGTCGAATCTCGTGTTCGGCCGCGCGTCATCCGGGTCTACGATGTGGTCGAGGACGGCACCAAGCTCGGCAGTGGCCGGGTTTTCGTCAATGCTGGCGAAGGAAGTCCGGACGGCTTCCGGTGCGATGTCGACGGCAATCTGTGGTGTGGCTGGGGTGGGAGTGACGCGCTGAACGGCGTGGTCATCTTTGCTCCCGACGCGACGATGATCGGCCGGATAACGCTCCCAGAACGCTGCGCCAATTTGTGTTTCGGCGGGCATAAGCGAAACCGGCTGATGATGGCTGCCAGCCGATCGATTTATTCTGTTTATGTGAACACCCAAGGTGTAGCGGGCGGTTGAATTCGGCGCTCTGGTCTGCCCTATAAATTTCCTGTAAGCTGCGCTGTTCAACCGCTGGAGGAACGGATGAAACGCCTGTTCTTGCTCTGCTTATTGCTGACGGTTGCGGCTTGCGCTACGCCGCCGCCCCCACCGCCACCACCCCCGCCGCCACCGTCCGCTGCGGTGCCGCCGCCCGTCTACCTGGTCTTCTTTGACTGGAACAGCGCAGTTGTGGGTCCGAGCGGGAGGGAGGTCATCAAGGTAGCTGCCGACGCGTTCCGAGCGGGCGCCCCCGTGACCGTTCAAGTCACTGGGTTTACCGACACCTCGGGCTCGGCCGACTACAACCAACGGCTGTCCGTGCGGCGGGCCAACGCTGTAGCCGCCGTGATGGTGCAGGACGGGGTTCCACAGAACGCTCTGATGGTCACCGGGCGGGGCCAGAACGACCTTCGCGTACCAACGGCGGATGGTGTCCGCGAAGCGCAGAACCGTCGCGTCGAGATCGTCGAAGGCGGCCCGCCGGGCCCTGTCTCGATGCGTTAAGAAGACGGCCAAACAAAAGAGGGCGCCTTGCGGGGCGCCCTCGGAGGCCGCCCGCTGCTGCGGCGGTTTGGGTAGATAGAGGTCTCTACACCGCCTCGTAGGCGAGGCGGCGGATCTTTTCGAGATTGCGGCCTTCGATGCGGATGAGCCGAGTTGAACCGCTGCGGCTCGGCGAGTGGAGATCACCCTCGTTGTAGACAAATGCCATGCCTGGCATAAGCGAGTATTTTCTGACCAGCCGCACCTTGCCGGGCTTGTCCTCGGTGGCGGGCTCGACCAGTGCCCAGTCGCACATCACCGTCTCACCCCGAGCCTGGCCGTAAATTGCCCAACTTGGACCGTGATCGTGCGGCTTGCTCTCTCGTGCGCCATGATTGACATGGGCTAAAATACAGAACCCGAGTTCCGGATCCTCGTAGAGGATCTTTCGTTCTGGTACATCATCACCGAGATGAGCGGCGACGAACGCCTCGTCCTTGAGCACATCCTCGACGAAGGCACAGACTTTCTTGCGGCCCTCGACCGAAGGATCATCGGACAATATGCGGTGGCACGCAGCGGAGAACTGCTGGAGAGTGTAGCCCATTAACCAATCCCTTGTCAGCCTGACGTAGAGCAGTCACAGCCTATCCTCGTAGCAATCGTCACACAAGATTGAGAAAGTTGCGATCGAGAGTGGGGTTGTGCGCGCTCACGCGTGGCGACGGGGGCGCGGCCGATTACCGGCCTCCCGCCGAGGAGCACGGCATCGTCACTCGGGCGAGACTCGATGGAACATGGTCCTGATCCGTCTGTGCAACCCGGCGGCACCGAACCGGAGCGCGCCTCGCAGCGTATCGCGCGCTTGGTGCTGGCTGCGGCGCTGATCCTGCTCGGCTTGTGGATCTTACACCGATACCTCGCCGCGCTGGCCTGGGCTGCGGTATTGGCGATCGCCCTTTGGCCATTGTACCGACGCCTGGTTCGAGCGGCGGCGGGGGCCGGGCAGCGTGTTCTCGCGCCGCTTGGTTTCACCCTGCTGATTGGGCTCGTCTTCATCGTGCCGTTTGTCTACACCGCGGTAGAGGTGGCGCGTGAGACGCACGTCTTTGTTCAATATCTCGTCGATGCGCGGCACACCGGCATCCCGGTGCCGGATTGGGTGCCGCAGCTTCCGGGCATCGGCTACCCGATCGAGGAGTGGTGGCACAACAATTTGAGCGACCCGAAAGCTGCCGAAGAACTCCTGGGACGCATCTACGCGCGGGTTCCGGCGGAATCGGCCCGAGAAGTTGGCGGCGAGATTGTCCATCGGCTGATCCTCTTTGGCTTCACCCTGCTGACCTTATTCTTCCTGTTTCGCGACGGCCCCGCCTTCAGCCGCCGGCTCATCGCGCTGAGCGATCGCCTGCTCGGGGCTCAGGGGGAGCGGATCGGGCGACATATGGTCCAGGCGGTGCTCGGCACTGTGAACGGCTTGGTGCTTGTGGGGCTGGGCGAGGGCGTCCTGTTGGGCTTCGCCTATATTCTCGCCGGCCTACCGCACCCCGTTTCGATCGCCGTGCTGACCGGCATACTCGCGGTAATCCCGTTCGGGGCACCGGTTGTCTTTGGTGCGGCCGCACTATATCTGGCGGCGGCGGGCAGCACCGCCGGCGCCATCGCCGTCTTCGGCTTTGGGGTCGCCGTCACCTTTGTGGCCGATCACTTTGTCCGGCCTGTCCTGATCGGCGGCGCGACTCGCCTGCCGTTCCTCTGGGTGCTGCTGGGCATCCTCGGCGGATTGGAAACCTTCGGGATC
>DATEQL010000719.1:0-2613 GCA_035272665.1 Allostellaceae bacterium | reverse complement strand
CGTCTTCAGCGACATCCACAATAACCGGCGCATGAAATACGAGCCGGGCAAGGGCGTGTCGTTGCTGTTGGAGCCGACCAACCGCGCCAACGGCCTGACCCGTGACCTGCAGGGGCGGCTCGTCGCCTGCGAGCATGATTCGCGCCGTGTCACGAGGCAGGAGCTCGACGGCAGCATCACCGTCGTCGCCAACAGCTTTCAGGGCCGTCAGCTCAATCGGCCGAACGATGTCGTCGTCAAATCCGACGGCTGCATTTACTTCACCGACCCCTGGACCAGCCCCAACGCGCCGCAGCAATGGGATCTGACTTTTTCCGGCGTCTATCGCGTGACCCCCGATCTCGGCACCCTGACGCTGTTGGTCGACGATTTTGTCGTGCCCAACGGTCTCGCCTTCTCGCCGGACGAAAGCGTGCTCTACATCAACGACTCGCGCCGCGGCCACATCCGCGCGTTCGATGTCGCACCCAACGGCACGCTCGCCAAGGCGAGCGATCGCGTCTTTGTCGAGCTGCGCGGTGACGAGCCCGGCGTTCCGGACGGCATGAAGGTCGACGTCGAAGGCAATGTTTATTGCGGCGGCGCCGGCGGGCTGTGGATCATGGACCCTAAGGGCAAAAAGCTCGGCCGCATCGTGCACGGCGCGCCCGCCACGACCAACCTCGCCTTTGGCGGCGCCGATTGGAGGACCCTCTACTTCACCAGCCGCAACCACCTCGGCGCCGTCAATGTGAAAATTCCCGGCATCCCCGTGCCACCCCCGCCCCCATCCTAACCCTCCCCCGCGCGCGGGGGAGGAAATGGGAGAAGGCCGCTCCGAACGATTACGCCGCCTCGGCATCGGCAGCCGGATCACGCGGCGTGATTTCATCGACGGCGTCGCGGTCAGCGCGGCCCTCGCTGCGTCGGGGCGCGTTTTGGCCGCCGTCGATCCGCAGGGATCCGCCCCAGCGCCTCAAGATCAGCCCGGCTATTACCCACCGACCCTGACGGGGATGCGCGGCAGCCATCCCGGCAGCTTCGAGGCCGCCCACGCGCTGCGTGACGGCACCTATCCGAAATCCGGGACGAGTCCGATCGAGACCGGGGAGGAGTACGATCTGATCGTCGTGGGCGGCGGGATCAGCGGGCTGGCGGCGGCCTATTTCTATCGTGCGAGAGTTGATGCAGGCGCGCGCATCCTGATGCTCGACAACCATGACGATTTCGGCGGTCACGCCAAGCGGAACGAGTTCGAGCTCGGGGGCAAAATCCAGCTCATCAATGGAGGGACCTTGGAGATCGACAGCCCGCGCCCCTATAGCGCGGTAGCGGCCGGCCTGCTGGCGGCACTCGGCGTCGATCCGGTGACGCTCGAGGCGCGCCATGCCGATCGGGGGTTCTATCCGTCGTTGGGCCTCGGCCCCGGAGTCTTTTTCGACAAGGAAACCTTCGGCGAGGATCGCCTGGTCAAGGGGGAGATCGCATCGCCCGGATTCCTCGAGCAGGCGCCGCTCGGCGAGGCTGCACGGCGCGACATTCGGCGGCTGGAAACCGACCCGATCGACTATCTGCCGGGCCTCTCATCGGCCGAGAAGAAGGCGCGTCTGTCGCGGATCAGCTATCGCGACTATCTCCTCGATCTGGTCAAGGTCGATCCGTCGGTGATCCCGCTCTACCAAGCCCGTACCCACGGCGAATGGGGTGTGGGAATCGACGCGGTGTCGGCGCTCGACGTCTGGCCTTTCGGCTTTCCCGGGTTCCAGGGCTCGAAGCTCGATCCCGGCTCGGCCCCGCATATGGGCTATACGGCGGCCGGTTACGCCGACGGTGGCTCCTACAAGTTCCACTTCCCCGACGGCAATGCCAGCGTCGCACGGCTCCTGGTGCGCAGCCTCAATCCGCAAGCGGTACCCGGCACAAGCGCGGAAGACGTGGCAACCGCGCGCATCGACTATACGAAGCTCGATCGGCCGGATCACACCATCCGCATCCGGCTCGGCAGCCTCGCCGTCTCCCTCGGCAGCCGCAAACCTGCCGCCTTACTCGACGCGGTCGAGGTGGTCTATTCCCGAATGGATCGACTTTATACCAGCCGTGCCCGGCACTGCGTGCTCGCCTGCTGGAACATGATGATCCCGTATCTCTGTCCGCAATTGCCGGAGAGGCAGAAGGAGGCGCTCCACTATCTGGTCAAGGTTCCGCTCGTCTACTCGAATGTGGCGCTCACAAACTGGCGGGCGTTTCACGCCTTGGGAGTTTCTGCGATCCATTGTCCGGGCAGTTACCATTCGAGCGTCCGGCTCAACCCGGTCACCGACATCGGCTCCTATCGGGCTCCCCGCTCGCCGGATGAGCCAATCTTGATCCGGATGGTGCGAACGCCGTGCCGCCCCGGGCTGCCGGAACGCGACCAGCACCGGACCGGGCGCGCCGAGCTGCTCGCGACTGGGTTCGTGACCTTCGAAGAAAAGATCCGCGATCAGCTCGGCCGCATACTGGGTCCGGCCGGCTTCGACCCGGCGCGCGACATTACCGCGATCACGGTCAATCGCTGGCCGCACGGCTACGCCTACGAATACAATCCACTGTTCGATCCAGATTGGCGAAACGGGGAGGCGCCGCACGAGGTCG
>DATEQL010000718.1:0-5553 GCA_035272665.1 Allostellaceae bacterium | reverse complement strand
CGCGGTCTATGCTTGTCGCTGTTGCCAATGAGGTATGCAGCGACAACTGTTGCTCAAGTGACAGCGATCGATGTCGTTCGAGAGAACTGGAGATCGATATGGGTGAACGAGGCAAACCAGAAGGCCGGGCCCGCGTCCTAGTGCTGGGCGCCAGCGGGTTGAACGGTGGTGCGCTAGCTGCGCTGCTGGACAAGATGGGTGCGATCGAGGTCGTTCGCGGTGCGCGTGATCCACGGACCGTGGCCGCCTGGAAGGACGACGGCAAGACCGCCGTCCGCATCGACCTGGACGATCCGCTGAGCTTTCCCGAGGCGCTGGCCGGGGTCGACCGGCTATTCCTGATGACGGGCTACACCATCCACATGGTCCATCAGATGAAGACGATCACGGATGCGGCCGTGGACGCCGGCGTCAGCTTCATCGTCCATCTCGGCGTCTTCGGAAACGGTCGCTCCACTGATCCGCATTTCGCCTGGCACGAGCTCGTCGAACGCTACATCGAGGGAAGCGGCGTGGCTTGGTGTCACCTCCATCCGCATGTCTTCATGGAAAACCTGCTGACGGTCATGCGTCCCGTGGATGGCACGTTGCGCTGGCCTATGGGCGACAAGCGCGTGGGCTGGGTCGCCGGCGACGATATCGCTGCCGTAGCAGCAAAGGTGCTGGCGGAAGGGCCGGGGCGCCACGCGGGGAAGAACTATTATCTGTCGACCGATGTCCTGAACGGGACGGAGATCGCCGGAGTGCTGAGCAGGGCAACGGACCGCCCGATGCGGGCCCTCATCATGACGCCGGACGACCTCGCGGTCGGTGTCGCCTCTGGCCAAGTGGTCATGCCGGGCAACATTGAGGCGAACTATGCCGCGAGCATGCTCGAATGGGCGCGGCAGACCTTCGACGGACGCATGGACTACAGCGCGGTGACGACCGACACCGTGGCGACGCTGCTCGGCCGACCGCCAATCAAGCTGGAAGACTGGGCGCGGCAGCATCGCTCCGATATCGCAGCCTGACTGCGAGGCCCGGGATGCCCCGGTGCCCCACCAGCAACCGTCCGGGGGCATTCAACGCCCATAGCCCTGGCGACGGGGGGAGCGGTTTAGTCCAACCCGTCTTTCGGGCTGGCAGCGTAGTGAGATTATCACAGCAACAAGCCTTAGCTTAGCCCGGCCGTTGCCGCCTGACCGTGTTCCCGATGCTGCTTACCGTGTTATCCTGCCCGTTCTATGGCGTGACCGCAGTTTGGCTGCGGACAGAGGCGATCGCGATCGAATTTCGTTGCTGCGCCCCTCGATGAGATCGAAAATCACGCTCAAAGCGGCGGGAATCCGAGAGCTGCGGAAACTGAAGACGGACACGGGTTTCTCAGCTTTGCCTTGCGTGCGGTCCGGAGCGTTTTCGTCGACGGGTTGTTTATGAAGCGGAGGCCCTTCGATCTGGAGAAAACTACGGAGACGGCATGGACGACAATCACATTGGCGAACAGGCAAGTAAAGTTGTGAGCGACTTGAAGGAAGGCATCGCCGACGCGGTGGGAAAAGCCAGCGACATGGCTGGAAAGGCACGGACCACGGCCGCCGACGCAGCAATCGATGCCGGCAAGAAAGTATCTGATGTGGCGGCGGAGACCCACAAGCAGGGTGTGAAAGCTGGCGACTATCTCAGTCAGAGAACCGCAGAACAGCCGTTGCTTGCGCTGTTGCTTGCGGCCGCCGTGGGTTATGGAATCGCCTATCTAGTGCATCGGCGATGATCTCCCGTGACCCGCTACTGTGGGTCGCCGGGTAACGATGATGCTGATCCAATCGCCGGTAAGTAGGGGCGGCTGAATTCGGCACTATGAGGTTTCGCCGCGCTGTCCTCTGCGTTCTGGGCGCGCGGCTCACAGAAACATCGGGATTTATCAGTAATATAGAAACCGCCGCTTCGCCGACGGTAAAGATCCGCGCAGCTCAAGGGGTCATGCCGTATTTCACCCGGGCCCGGATGCGCGCAATTGCGACCGCGGGATCGTGCAATGGGGGCTGCGCGTTGGCGCTCATCAGTTCCTGCGTTCCCGCTGACGATCGGCTCCGCCGGCGAGATTTTTCCGGAACCACGTTTCTGATCATCGAGAGCGAGATGTTCGGACAGCCGACATTGTGAGCAAAGTGGAAGAGCGAATACGACGAGCGACCGGAGGACATGCATAGCCTCGCGATCGAACCGTGCGGGGCGCTCCTCCGTGGTCAGCTGCCGATCATGGAGCGCGCTGACCGGGTGGCGCGGAACAGACGATCGCTGACCACAAGAGAAATTGGAAGGGAACCGAACATGGCGGGCCGAACCGGCAGTGCTGCATCTTCGACCGAGGTCATCCCGGCCGGGCACGCGGCACCGACCGCCGCCGAAGATCAGGAGGGGTCACCGGCCCCGACCGGTCTCGTCGGCCTCTCGGTTGCGGCGCTCGGGGTCGTGTTCGGCGATATCGGGACGAGCCCGGTCTACACCTTCCGCGAGTGCTTCAACCCGGAGCGCGGACTGGCATTCGGACCGGAAAACGTGCTCGGCGTGTTGTCGCTGATTGTGTGGGCGCTGATCCTGGTCGTCGCCGTCAAATACGTTCTGTTGATCATGCGCGCCGACAACCAGGGCGAGGGCGGGATCCTGGCCTTGCTGGCGCTGACCCAAGAAGCGGGGCGAAGCCCTCGTGCCCGCGCCATTCTCGTCCTGCTCGCCGTGGGCGGCGCCGCGCTGTTTTACGGCGACAGCATGATCACGCCGGCGATCTCGGTGCTGAGCGCTATCGAAGGGATCGGTGTCGGAACCCCGGCGTTGAGCCGGTTCGTGGTGCCGCTCGCAATTGTCGTGCTGGTCGTGCTGTTCGTCTTTCAAAAGCGCGGCACCGAAAGCGTCGGCCGGTTCTTCGGCCCAGTGATGCTGGTGTGGTTCGCGGTGATCGGAGTCGACGGTTTGGTGCAGATCGCCGAGCACCCGCGCGTGCTCGCGGCGCTCAACCCGGTGCACGCCGTCAGGATCTTCAGCGCCTCGCCGCTGACCGGCTTCCTGGTGCTTGGTGCCGTGTCACTCGCGATCACCGGCGGCGAGGCGCTTTACGCCGATATGGGCCATTTCGGGCGGTTCCCGATCAGGCTCGCATGGTTCGCGCTGGTGCTGCCCGCTCTTGTCCTCAATTATTTTGGCCAGGGTGCGTTGATCCTCGGCGACAAGACAGCGCTCGAGAACCCGTTCTTTCGCATGGTGCCGCAGTGGGGGCTGCTCCCACTGGTGCTGCTGTCGACTGCGGCGACCGTAATCGCCTCGCAGGCGGTGATCTCCGGCGCCTTCTCGCTGTCGCGCCAGGCGATCCAGCTCGGTCTGATGCCGCAGCTCGATATCTACCAAACCTCGCCGCAAGCGCGCGGTCAGATCTATATCTCGCAGATCAACTGGCTGCTGCTCGTGGCGGTGCTTGCCTTGGTTCTGGGGTTCAGGAGTTCGAGTGCCCTCGCCTCGGCCTACGGCTTTGCGGTCACCGGAACAATGACGCTCACCACAGTGCTCATCGGCGCCGTGATGCGTGGTGTCTGGGGGTGGCGATGGTCGACGATCGCTGCCGTGCTGGTACCGATCATGACCGTGGACCTGGCATTGTTCGGCTCGAATTCACTGAAGATCCCAACCGGCGGCTGGTTCCCCTTGGCGATCGGGATCGTCATGTTCACGATCATGACCACTTGGCGTACCGGCCGCCGGCTGGTTCTGGCGCAGCTGGAGCGCGAAACGATGCCGCTGGCGGCGTTTCTCGCCACCTGCGAGGGGGTGCCGGAGGCCCGGGTCTCCGGCACGGCGGTCTTTCTCAGCACCCATACCGAGCACGTGCCCCCGGCCTTGCAGCTGAACCTCAAGCACAACAAGGTGCTGCACCGGACGGTGCTGCTCGTCCGCGTTGCGACCGACAATATTCCGCGGGTGGCGAGTCCCGGCCGGATCTCGGCGCGCGAACTCGGCTCCGGCTTTTGGCAGATCGACGCGCATTTCGGGTTCGCCCAGACGCCTAACGTGCCGCGCGAACTGTACCGAGCGGAAATCCCGGGGCTCGACCTCGACCCCGACAAAATCTCCTTCTTCGTCGGGCGCGCTAACGTCAAATCGACACTACGGCCCGGGATGGCCCGCTGGCGTGAGCGCCTTTACATCGTCCTCACGCGGCTCGCGACGCGGTCCACCCAGTTCTTCCGGATCCCTCCGGACCACGTCATCGAACTTGGCGCCGAGGTCGAGATCTGAGCCGAGGACGACAGCCTGTATTTGCACGCCAATGATGTGGCAAAGGGAGTACGGTACAGTCGGGGCGATTGTCAGCAGTGATCTTGGAAGCCGCTAACAGGGTCCCCTGTGGCCGCCTCGCGTTTGCTCACGGATGGCAGCCGGGTCAGGGCTCCAGGTCGGGGCCTTCGAGCTCCGGCAAGGGTACAGGTCGCTGCTCGTCGAGCTCGGCCATGACGCGCTCGTATTCCGCGCCGTGCTCCTCCACCCAAGCGGCCAATTGATGAAATCCTCATCCGGGACGACAATCACGTCAGCGTCGCCGAATGGAAGTCCGACGAACAGCGACTGCGCGAAGCCGCGCCGGACTTGCTGGAGGCGCTTGAAGCAGGCCAGGGAAGCGCTGAACACTGCGCCCCGGTTCGACGTTCCCGGCCTGGACACCGACAGCTACGCCATCGCCGCGCTGTGCGACGACGCCCGCCTAATGAACGCCATCGGCTTTTGTGGAGGAAATTGTCGAGCTGCGCGGCGGCTGACGCAATTCGGCTCGGTTCAAAACCAAGGCGCTGATCGAATTGCGCTTTTTTGATGCAAATTTCTGATGCACAGCCAACGCGCTGACGCGCACAACCTCCCCGAGGAGGTTTTTCGCGCGACCTGCCGTGAGATCGTCGGGGATTTGCCTGACGCCCGGCCATCGAGATCTTTCGCGATGATCGGGTTTGCAAGACTCTTCGATGGAGGAAGACGGATTCGAACCTTCGGTTCCCGCAAGAGAACTCCGCTCGCCTGCGGCGCGGCAGTCCCCCTTTTTCGCGTCGCAATGGTACGTGCAAAGCCGTCTCTACAGACCCGCAATGTCGACGTCAAAAATCCGTCCGGATATAGCAATATTTTGGATCTCGGGTTTCTTTCGGTAGGATCATTTTGGATTATTGGAGGATACCAGCGCTGTGCGGATGGCGGTGGAGTTGGGGACCAAGGGAAACCAGTAGACGCGATGTTGCAGGGACAAGGGAAACTGCGGGGTTCGGAGCCGTTCGCGCGGCTCGACGGCGAGCGGGAGGTACCTAAGCGACCCACTCATTGAACTGGAAGTCGCCAAACGGCCCTGGCCCGCTTCGGGCGGATGGCGGTTCGCACCGAGGAAAGGCATGCTCGGCGAAGACCGCGTCGGCGGCCCGGTGACGACCGCCGAAATCGAGGCGGTGGCGGAGCCCTTGGGGTGCGTCGTGGGCGATCTTATCGGACCGTCTTCGGCCCACGGATATTTGCCCTTCAGGTCATCCGGGCTGTTGTGGA
>DATEQL010000717.1:0-7284 GCA_035272665.1 Allostellaceae bacterium | reverse complement strand
AGCGTCGTGTAGAGCACGTCCGCCTCGACCCCGTCGAGGGCATTGTCCTTGACCCGCTCGGCCGGATCCCAGCCGCCCGGCCGGGCATCGGCGTAGGTCGCCTTGGTCAGGAATTCCTTCAGCTCCTCGGGGCTCTTGCCGGCGCCGAGGCCGATGCCGATCGGATGCGGCGCAAAGCCCTCGTAATGGAAATAGGCTCCTTCCTTGCCCGGCGGGTTGACCATCAGATGCGGTGCGCGCTCGCGGTACTTCTGGTCGACGCGGGTCGACCACAGATCAGGCGGCTCGCTGACATGCGAGTCGGCAGAAATCAACTTGTATTCCGGCATTCCAACCTCCTCCCCAAAACCCCCGCGGCCGCTTCCGCGCCACCGCGGCCGCATCTCGGGTTCGGATGCCGATTGATACCTGAGCTTGCGCTGACAAGTCCAGCTTGCGGTTTGAATCGGGCCTATAACCGGCTATATAGCCGGGATCTCACGGGAGAAGAAGGTGGCGCAAACTTCTCAGAGACGAGCTGTAGCAAATCATCGCCGGCGCCTCGCCGAGCGGGGCATCAGCCGTTACGAGGTGCGCGGATTGACGAAAGATAAGGAACTCGTCCGGAAGCTCGCCAAGCGCCTCGCCGCAGACGATGCGGATGCAGTCCGATTACGGACAGAAATGTTGAAGCAGGTTTCCGATGGGCCGCCAGGCCGTGGCGGCATCTGGGCGGCATTGCGCCGCTCCCCGGCGGTTGGAGCGGATTTGGACCTGACGCGAGAAATCGTCCCCGAGCGCGATGTCGATTTGTGACACGCTACCTTCTCGACACGAATATCGTCAGCGAAGCGCTCAAACCCCACCCCTCGGCCGTGATCGCCGACTGGCTTCGGGCCCAGGACGACGCCGATCTCTTCATCGCCACCCTGACGATCGCAGAAACTTGGCGGGGTGTTCTTACGACACCGATCGGACGAAAACGACGAGAGCTGGAGCTCTGGTTCGCCGGTCCGCGGGGACCCCAGGCGCTCTTTCGCGATCGCATTCTGTCCTTTGATGAACGCGCGGCAATCGAATGGGGAAGGATCATTGCCGAGGGTCGGGCAGTCGGTCGCCCGCGCAGTCCGATCGATATGATTATTGCCGCAACGGCAGCGGCAAACGATTGCATCGTCATCACTGCCAACGAGAGGCATTTTCGGGGTGTCGTCGATATCGTCAACCTGTCGCGCCCCGGAAGCTGATGGCGTCCGCGGTGCTTCCCGCTACGTCTTCGGCCACTTCGGCTTTCTTGGAAGGCGTCAGCTACCTTGGAAGGCGTCAGCTACGGCAGGCCGCTTGCCGGTGCAGGTTCGGACGCCTAAATTGGCCGCGCGCACGCCCATTGTCGGCAGAAGCTTCGATGTCCGGGACTGTCACCATCGAATTGGAAGACGAAACACGGCGAGCCCTCGATCGGCTGGCGCAGCAGACCAACCGCTCGGTCGATGATCTCGTGAATCAAGCCGTTCGGGATTACCTGACGCTTCAGGAATGGCAACGCCAGAAAATCGAGGCCGGGATCGCTGCCGCCGACCGATGTGAGTTTGCGACCGAGGAAGAACTGACCCGTATCGCCGGTGAATATTCCCCGCGCAGATGAGGGTCGTCTGGACGGCGCCGGCCGCCCGCGCTCTCGAAGCCATCGGCGATTATATTGCTCGTATATTGCTCGTCGGAATCCGGGCGCCGCGCAAAGAACCGTCCAACGCATCTGCGCACGAACCCGGACCTTGGTTGTGCATCCCTACCTCGGCCGTCCGGGAAGGGTCACCGCCTCATCGTCACGTCGACACCGTTCATCGTGGCCTACCGAGTCGTCGATGACCGTATCGAAGTTCTGGCCGTGTTCCACGGCGCCCGAATTTGGCCGGATAACTTCTGAGCCCAACTAGCCTAATCGCCATCGCGGCCAGGTTGTTGCCTCGGGTTTGGCGGTAAGGGAGATCTTGGCCAGCGCCTGCAGCAGCTTAGCGCCTCAGCCCCGCAGATATGGCATCACCTCGGCGGCGAAGAGGTCCATGTTCCGCCGCGGCGGAGTAAGCAACGCGAGGGCAATTCCGTGATTATTGCTATCGCAACCAACACACTTAGGAACGGAGGCGTCTAACCGCAGACTTCCCCGCTTTTCTCAAGGGTGCCAGGACGCGGCTGGGCAGCGGCTCAGCCCAAGGCCGAATGGCTAAGGTGTGGCGCTGGAGGCCGGCTTCTTTTCGTCCTTGGTCGGGATGAATTTGCTGGCGAGGTACACGCCGTTGCTCAAGCCCATAAGTTGCAGAAAACTGGTTGGGATTTCGGGGATCTGGAAACTGTCGATCACATGCATCGAGACGAACACCGCGATCAGCACGGTGAAGAAGAGCATCTGCAGTCGGGTTACGTCGATCTGACCGTCCGACGAGATCAGGTCATGCCAGTTCGGCGCCGCAGGCTGCTTTTTCTCCGTCTCTGCCTCAGGCCGGTCCGCCGCGCTGCTGGCCTTGATCTGCGACGCGAGGGTCGCAACACCGCTGATGCCCAGGAGTGCGAGAGTCCCTTCGGTGAGAGGGACAAGGTTCCCGGAGAGCGCCATGACGTAGGCCGTCGCTGCACCGATCACGAACACCCAGAGGACAATCTGGAATTGCGACAAGCTGGCCCGCCCACCGCTCGTCTCGATCATCCGCAGGCAGAGATTTGAGCCTTTGAGGTCTTTCGGCTTGAAACCTTGAAGAAACCAGGCAAGCAGCAGGATTGCGCCGAAAGCTGCCCCCAATGCCACCCATATGCTGGTGACGCCGATCGACTCCACGACATCGACCAAAGCAGCATCGCTGGCGCTGCCATTGGCTCGCGCCGAGATCCAGACATCGGCGACCGGAACCACGCCCAGGAATTCTCCGACCCCGTTGCCGCCGCCGGAAATCCAGCTGAGCACCCCGTTCGACGGGGCGTCTGGCAGCTCTGGGACCCGAGCCGCCACGGTCAGGTTTTGCGCATTCTGCAAATCCACGACATGAAGGTTTGGGGTCCGCACCCATTCGCCGGTGTCGGACTTCGTCCGCCAGCGAAAGTAGACGGAGATGTTGCTGTCGGCGAGATTGGTGTTGCCGGTGCTTTCGAGAGTGATCCGGATCTCGCCCGACCGCGGTTGCCAGTGAGTAAGCGGATCGATCGAGGCTTTTACTTGCGTGAGAAAGGGGTGCGGTTCTTGGGGCTGAGCCACTTGCCCGGGCGACCCACCGTTGCGCGACGCGATCAGCAGCGCCACCGCAATAGCCGCCGTAAACCAGATCATCGGTATCGGAACGTGTGGAAGACCCGTTGGGAACCTACGGGGCTGTCCCGGCCGCGGCTCGCTGCTTGCAATGCTCATGATCCTCTCCCCTCCGAATGAAATGAGGTCTTCATCCGCGCCCAAGCAGGACAAAAGCGGGTGATGTTCGGCCCACCGATACTGTGCTGCGGGCCACCCCGTAACGGCTAGGGCGCGATATGGCACAGCCTGCCCAAACCGCATGTGAGCTGTTTCACACCTGGAAAAAATTTTTCGCGAAGAACTCGAGCGCTATACGCCGAAAAGGGCTCAACCAAGCACTCCAGCCGCCGCCCTCGCCGCCGACGTGGCAGATACTATGCGCTGGGATGAGGGTTTTTCGGACCTAACGGCGGTCGGCGAGCTTGAAGCTATCCCCGCAGACGCGGCATCACCTCGGCGGCGAAGAGATCCATGTTCCGCCGCGTCAGATCGTCCGCGAGAATGCCGAACTGAAGGAGTGCCACGAGGATGCCAAAACCGGTGCGCTCGCGCATCCGCTCGATGCCTGCGAGCACCGTCCGAGGGCTGCCGATCAGCGCGGTGCCGCTCTCGATCAGACCTTCGGCGGTGGCCCTGCCGCCGCCCAGACCCCGGCGCATGCTGATGAAATTCTTCATCGATCCGATCGAGGTATAACCGGGCGGCATCAGCATCTCGAAGCTCTGGCGCAGGAAATCGTTGAACAAGGTCTCGACCGCCCGCCCCGCCTCCGCGCGGGCGCGCGCGTCGGTGTCGGCGACATAGATCGGGCAAGCCCAGCCGAGTTGTTCCGGCGCCGCCTCGTAGCCGCATTGCCGCGCCTGGTCGCGATAGGTGTTGTGATAGCGGGCGACGAGGTCGGCCGACGAGAAGGTCACCAGGAACGGATATTTGCGCTTCGGATCGGCCGCCCAGGCGACCGTTTCGCTCGACCCCTGCGACGGGATCCAGACGGGCGGATGCGGGCTCTGGTAGGGCCGGGGCCAGAGGTTGACATAGCGCAGGCTGAAGTGGTCGCCGTCGAAGGCAAAGGGACCGGGTTCCGTCCAAGCCCGGATGATCAGGTCGTGCGCCTCATGAAAGCGTTCGTGCGAGAAATAGGGGTTGGTGCCCGAGGAGTGATATTCCGAGCCGATGCCGCGCACGAAGCCCGCGATGATGCGGCCCTTCGACAAATTGTCGAGCATCGCGAACTCTTCGGCGATGTAGATCGGGTTGTTCACCAACGGCAGCGCGCGGCCGAGAATCGCGATCTTGATTGTCTTCGTGCGCTGGATCAGTGCGCTGGCGATCAGGTTGGGCGCCGGCATCAGGCCGTAGGCGGTCTGGTGGTGCTCGTTGACGCCGATCGCATCAAAGCCGAGCTCCTCGGCATAGACGAGCGCGTCGATGTGATGCGCGTATTCCTCGGCGCCCTTAACCGGGTCGTAGAGGCGGTTCGGCAATACCACCCAGGGCGAGCGATGCTTCGACGCCTCCGCGAGGTCGAGCGGCCGGTAGGGCATCAGATGGAAGGAGACGAGCTTCATGACGCGACCCCTTCGAGGAATTCGCGGACATAGCGGGCGACGAGGGGGGCCTGCTCGACATGCGGGAGGTGCCCGCAGTTGTCGACCATGACGAGGCGCGCATCCGGGAGCCGCTCGCGCCACAGCGCCGCATTGGCGGGCGGCATGATCTTGTCGTCGTCGCCCCAGACGATAAGCGCCGGCAATTTGATGCGGTGCAGCCATTTCTCCAGATCGGGATTGTACCAGCGCGGCTGCCAGCCGAGCTTCGCCACCGTGAAGCGGTTCTTCAGCATGACGTCCATCTGCTCTTCGCTCGGTGTCAGCGCCAGGATGCGGTCGGCAAAGGACTGGTTGTGATAGAGGTTGCGCACCGCCTCCTCCGGCCCCCAAATGAAGTTGTCGCCGCCCGGCACGCCCTTGATGCGGATGCCGGCGGGTGCCAGCTGGACGAGGCTGCGGAAGCGCGAGCGGTCGCGGATCAGGATCTCGGCGGCGAGCCAGCCGCCGAGCGAGTTGCCGATCAGATGAATCCGGTCGAGCCCCGCCTCCTCGACGAGGTCGAGATAGAACATGGCAAGATCCGACATCGAGTGGATCCATGCCGGATCGTCGGAGCCGCCGAAGCCGGGATGCTCGGGCACCAGCAGCTCATAGTGCTCCGCCAACGCATCGAAGAAAGGCAGCCATTGCGGCACGCCGCCCGCGCCGTGCAGGAACAGCACTCTGGGGCCGTGCCCCGCCCGGTGCAGCTTGACGGCAACTTCACGGATCTTGAGCTCGGTGAGTTTGGCCGGCATGTCGTCCGCTCCCTCTCCTAGACGCACGCTTTAGGTGCTTTATCATACTGGGAAGCGCGAGCGATTGCCGATAACCGGTCATCTAAGCCGGAATTGGCCTCATGAGAGCGATGAGCGCATGCAACGCCTCCCGCGACCGCCGCCCGGAAGCGACTGAGACCGCGCGAATCCTAGGCGGCGCGGTCGAGGAAAGTCGCGGCCAGCATACGGTCGCCGAGCGCCGGCGACAGATGTCGAGCACCTTCGACAACGCGCTGCGCCTGGTCCATCGGCATCGTCGCCTCAGAAAGGCGCGGTGCTGCCGCCTGCACAGCTTCCTTGATGTCGATCAGGCATAGGCCGCCTTCTTTTGTTTGACTTTTTCTCACGCCGAGCAATACCGCAAAGCGCAGCCGGCCGAGAGAGCTGCACCCTTCCATCCAGTAGGCGGCATCGAGCACTTCGACGCGCGCGTCGTTCTCGCGCGAGCGCAGAGCAGTAACCAGTAGACGCACATCCTCGGTCGCAAAAATGCGTTCTATTTCGTCTCTCTCCTCCTCGCTGATCGGCCAGAACCGCTCGCCCAGCGGGATCGTCGGGCTGGTATCTTCCAGACGTTCTTTCGCCAGGTGGGCCCAGGTCCGCCCGACCGCCTGACGCATGACAACCCGAACGCATTCCGGGCGCCGGCTGCGCAGGTCCGGGTCCTTGTCGGCCAGGGCCTCCTCGTATCCCTCCATCATTTGCTCGATCATCTTGGCCGTCGTTACCCCCGGCAGATCTGAGCCGCGGGCGGCCGTCGCCAACGACAGTCCGAGGCGGATAAGATCGTGCGCCGGATTGCCGATTACCGTCTGATCGAGATCGCGGATCTCGATATCGATCGCGCCGTCGGTATCGGCCAGGGGACCCAAATTTCCGACATGGCAATCCCCGCAAATCCAGATCGGCGGACCCTGAGGCACCTTGCTGCTGTCCGAGGCGGCAAGCCATTCGTAAAACTTTAGCGTGCTTCCTCGGACATAAGCATGCGCAGACTCTGCCATCTTCAGATTGCGGGTCTGGCGAAGCGCAGAACCTCGCTCGGAAAACGACTTGATCTGAGGCGAGGTCTTAGCCATTTAAATTCCCCTGCGCCGAGACCTCACCGGTTGAGGTTCGTTGATCGACCTCGTTCAAACCTCAACCCAAGATCAGTCGACTCAAAACCATCTATATACCGCGCCCGATATAGCGGCCACGCTCCGCGGCGACTTGCTCTCGAGTGTAAGGTGGCGCGCTTTCGTCGAACGAAGTCCAACCCCCTTCGCGGTAACTGGCGCTTCGAACGGCCGGGTCGACCCATTTGTGGCGTTGGAGGAGCTCGCGGGCTGTCGGTGCGCGCGCGTCATCGACGCGGGCGGTGACGAGGGTCCCGCCGCGGCGAACGCCTTCGGCATAGAAATTGGCGTCATGTTCGGGGACGCCTGCGCCGGTGAGCGAGCCAACAATTCCGCCGGCCGCACCGCCCACGACCGCACCACCCACGGCACCGACGGCAGTGGCAACCAGCCAGCCGGCCGCTACCACTGGTCCGACACCCGGAATTGCCAACAGGCCAAGGCCGGTTAATAGACCACCAACACCACCCACTGCTGCTCCGATGCCGGCGCCCGTCCCGGCGTCCGCGGCAGCGTTTGTCGGATGATCCTTGTCAAAT
>DATEQL010000716.1:0-2846 GCA_035272665.1 Allostellaceae bacterium | reverse complement strand
TCGCGACGAGATCGGTCACGTCGCGGTCGGGTTCCGTTGGTTCGACCGCCTCTGCCGCGCGTGCGGGCTGATTCCAGAGGCGGTCTTTCACGAGCGGGTCCGGCGCTGCTTCAAGGGTGATCTGAAGCCGCCCTTCAACCGTGGGGCACGCGATGCCGCCGGTTTCCCGGCGCATTATTACGAGCCGCTCGCCGCCGGCGCCGTAATTTTCGGCGACCCGCGACGGCACCGCCGCGAATACGAGGGTCACGGCGGGCACCAAACCGATGAGAAGTCGCCCTATTTTCGTCTGTTTAACTCTGTTTAACATCGAATATAAATCTTCTACGTCTCGAACATCTTGATGGGGGTGTCGCATGGGTAAGCTCGACGGGAAAGTGGCCCTGATCACCGGCTCTGGCCGCAATATCGGCCGCGCGACGGCTTTGAAGCTCGCGGGAGAGGGCGCCCACATTGTCGTCAACGCTCGCACCAACCAGGCCGAGGCCGACGCCGTCGCGCACGAAGTCCGAGACCTCGGGGTCAAGGCGCTCGCGATCCTCGCCGATGTCGCCAAGAAGGACCAGGTCGACGCGATGGTGGCCCGGGCATTGTCCGAGTTCGGACGCATCGACATCCTGATCAACAATGCCGCCATTCGGCCGCACAAGCCCTTCACCGAGGTGACGGTGCAAGACTGGGAGCACGTCAGGGGTGTGGTCCTCGACGGTGCGCTCTACTGTACCCAGGCGGCCATCGGCTCGATGGTCAAGAATGGGTATGGCCGCATCCTGTTCTTCACCGGCGAGGGCGCCTTTACCGGCGGCAGCGGACGCGCTCATGTCTCGGCGGCGAAGATGGGCCTGGTCGGGCTGGCGCGGGCGCTCGCCTCCGAGTTCGCCGGCCAGAACATCCGCGCCAATGTGGTTTCCCCCGGCAGCATCGATACTCGCCGGGACCATCCCGAATGGTATCGGGGGCATGTGCCGAGTGGGTCCGGCATCCCGCTCGGCCGTCAGGGCCATGTCGACGAAATCGCCGCCACCTGCCTGTTTCTCGTCAGCGACGACGCCGGCTTCATCACCGGCCAGACCATCCACGTCAACGGCGGCACCGGCTACTACTGACGACCGCTCGCGCCGGCTCGGCGGCGCACGGCCGCGGGAATGCGCATTCTGTTCAGCGCGGGGGAGATCGCCGCCCGGGTCGATGCGCTCGCCGCCGAGATCGCACGCGCGATGCCGGCCGATTTCGTCATGGTCGGCCTGCTCAAGGGTGCGGCGGTGTTTGTTGCCGACCTCGTCCGCGCGCTGGACCGGGCGGGCGCCGGCCCCGAGATCGAGTTCATGCGGCTGAGCAGCTACGGTCTTGCCAAAGAGAGCACCGGCGCCGTGCAGCTTCTTGGCGACGTTCCGGCCGACCTTGCCGGGCGGCCGGTGCTGCTCGTCGACGACATCGTCGATACCGGCCGGTCTATCGCCTATGCCACCGCCCAATTACGTGAGCGCCGCATCGGCAATCTCTGGACGTGCGCGTTGCTCGACAAGCCGCAGCGGCGGGAGATCGAGGTCCCGATCGATTTCGTCGCCTTCTCGATTGGCGACGTGTTTGTGGCCGGCTACGGTACCGACTACGCCGAGAAATATCGCCATCTGCCCTACATCGGCGTCGTCGAGTGATATGGGAGGCCGCCTTCACCGGCGGCAGCGTGCTCCTCTCGGTCTCGGCGGCGAAAAAGGGCCTGGTCGAGATGGCGCGGGCACTGGCCTCCGAGTGTCGTCAGCGGCGGCGCCGGCTACTACTGAAAAATCGCTGCGCCCGCCTGCTGTTTGCTGTTCTCCCCGGCGAGCCTACAGCCTTCGGCACTCCCTAACGGGATATGGAAAAAGTCGGCCTATTGGTCGAGATATTGAGTATAATCCGGGCTGCGTGACGAGATGTGGGGGACGTCCGATGCGCGGTCGGGATACGAAGAACGACGCGCTGTGTGAGCTGCGAGGCGCGAGTTCCCAAAGATCATCCATGGCGGCCGATCCAGCGGATTGTGGACGAGGCGCTTACGATTCCCCCCGAGAGATTGCTTCGCGTCTTGCTGTTGCAGGCCTTCTACTCGGTGCGTTCGCAGAAGCAGGTGGTGGAGCAGCTCGACTACAATCTGTTGTTCCGCTGGTTTGTCGGGCTGTCGCTGGATGAGGAGGTTTGGGACGAGACGGTGTTCACCAAGAACCGCGAACGCCTGATCGAGGGTGGGCAGCACCAGCTCGTCCACCTGGCCAGCATAGCGGGGTCCGACCGCGGCGACGTTCCCAACAAAATGAAGCAATGATTGATGCTTCGCGGCGACCTGCCCCACGGGTCAAGCCTGTGGGCTGAAGGCCCACGGCCCGTCACCGCCGCCATCGGCTCGACGCTCTGGCGCTCAATCGGCATCAACAGCCCCAGGCAGTAATCATGCATCGGCTGCTGTCGATCGGCATGACCCAGCTAGGCACCCAGCGCCGCGACATACGCCGCAAATCGCGCTTCACTCCCCTTACTCGATCCGCCGTCCATTCCGGTCCCCCGATCCGGATAAAGGTGGGCCCAAATACCCATCTTGTGGTTGTTAGATATACAAATACATGATCTCGATTTTGTGACCCAGTAAGATTAGAACGTCGGTCGCCCACCCGGACACCCATGCGGCCCCGCGCAGAAGGCTGCCATGGGAACGAGAGCGATTGCCGTTAGGATCCTAGCGAAAATAACTTGAACACTTCATGTTGTGGTTGGATGGCCGCGTGGTCGCAATCTGTAGTTCCACTCCCCATGAAACTCGTCGCGTTCGATCGCCAGCTCGGCGAGTTCCTCGTCAGACACCTTGATCC
>DATEQL010000715.1:0-8395 GCA_035272665.1 Allostellaceae bacterium | reverse complement strand
GTTTGACACACATCCTCGGTAGAACTCTTGCCGATGATCCACAGCGGCTGCGCACAGCGATCGAGGGTCGAATGATCGGTTTTGTTTCTTGCAACCGTGCAAACCGGTTTTGGATGTCATTTCAGGCGTTCGCGATCGCGGCGCTAGCGGCGGTCGGCGGGTCCGCGCAAGCCCAACCGGCGGGGGGACAAATCTCGACCCCCGAATCCAGCATCGAAAAGCCCGGCGACACGGGCGTTCGCGCGCACTCGAATATCGAGATCTTCATTCCCCAAGGGGGCCCGGCGGGCGGGCAAGCCGCGCCGGGCAGCGCCGGCCCCGGTGCCGCCATTCCTGGTTCCCCGCCCGCGCCGAGCCCCGAGGGAGCGGCCGGCTCCGCTCGCCCGCAATAGCTTTGCGGCCCGGCTGCGCAATGCGCATGCGATAGGGGACGCGCTCGGCGCATCATCGACATTTCGGGCCCTCGCCGCCCTTGGCGCAGGCTTGACCAGGTCAATCCGCAAGATAGGGGGAACCATGACACCACAACGTTGCTTCAACGCGCTCCTCGCGTTGGCCGGCGCAGCCGCCCTCGGCGCGTTGACCACAGGCGAGGCTTACGGCCAGTTCGTTGGGCGCGGCGGCCACACGGTGATCCCGGATTCGAGCATCGAGCAACCCGAACACATCGGCATCCAAGTTCATACGAACTTCAGGTACTTCGTTCCCAATGCCGGCGGAGCCAGCGCACAGTTTTCGCGTAGGGTGGCGCCCGAGCAGACGGGGGGGCCGCCCTACGCGGGGTATTTCTACGAGACGCCAGCCTCGATCGCGTGCGTCTATGAGCTCGCAACAACCTCGACGGGGTCGGGGTGCAATCCCAACAGCGTGACGGTCAACCCCACGGGCGGTTCGCGCGCCATCGCCATCGTCGACGCCTACCATTATCCAACGGCGATGAGCGATTTGGCCGTCTTCTCGGCGCAATTCGGATTGCCCGCTCCGACCAGCGCCAACTTCCAGGTCATCTACGCCAACGGCCGACGGCCTTCGGTGAACAGCGATTGGAACATCGAGGAGGCCTTGGACATCGAGTGGGCGCATGCCATGGCGCCCAGCGCGAAGATTTACCTCGTCGAAGCGGCCTCGTCCGGCTATGCCGATTTATTCACGGCTCTCTCGAAGGCCAACTCGCTGTTGAGCTCGGCGAACCCGGGCGGCGGCGAGGTTTCGATGAGTTGGGGCGGTAGCGAGTTTTTCTGGGAAACGTTCTACGACTCGTATTTTACGCAGCCGGGGGTCGTCTACTTCGCCGCCGCCGGTGACAGCCCCGGGGTGATCTGGCCGTCCACGTCGCCGAACGTCGTCTCCGCCGGCGGCACCAGCATCAGCCGGAACCCGAACGACGGCACCTTCCAGCAGGAGTTCGCCTGGCAATCGGGAGGCGGCGGCCCGAGCCTCTACGAATCCATCCCCAGCTACCAGAATGCAATTTCGACCATCGTGGGGACCCGGCGCGGCACCCCGGATGTTGCCGCCGACGCCGACCCCTCCAGCGGGGTCTGGGTCTATTCCTACCCCTACTGGTACATCGTCGGCGGCACCAGCGTTGCCGCCCCGGTATGGGCCGGCGTCGTCAACTCCGCGGCTAGCTTCTCCACCTCGAGCCAGAACGAGCTCACGATCCTTTATGCGAACCAGGGGACGACGGGCATTACGGCGGGTTCCTGCGGTCCGAATGAAGGTTACATAGCCGGTCTCGGTTGGGACTTCTGCACCGGCCTCGGCAGCCCTGCCGGCGAGTCGGGCAAGTAGTCCTCGCCGCGGGAAGCGCATCGCCACCCCGGGTTTATGGGGGTCGAGCGATGCACGCTGTCGAAGGCAACCTCGAGGACGATCTCGCACCGATCCCCAACGCTGCACGGTATTGGGGCCGAGTGCCGCCGCGGCGTCAGGGGACTGATCCGCTCAGCCGAGCAGGTTTCCCTTATGGACGGGAAGATACAGCGAAGAACGCCTCCGCGGACCGTTCGCAGGCGGCAGCCGCCCCCGCAAGCCGCTGAATTCCGGCGGATCCCGGCGTAATTCCCTAGCCGAGCGAACGGGGAATTAAAGATGCCGAACAAGGATTTAATTCAATTTAACAGGGAATTAAATCGTCTTTTTCGGGAATTGACATCGCCGAGAGTTGTCGTGCCGTCCGTATAGTAATGGGTACCCCCGCGGCCCGGAAGGGACGGGATGCTGGGTCCGTCCGCAATGATCTCGGCGGACCTTAGGGCCCGTTAACCAAGCGTAAAGGCGCTCTCGGCATAGTCGCGCTCACCCGTGAGGGCGAACCCTTGGTTGTGGCCCCTGGTCGCAGGCTCGACGGATCAAAGCTGGAATTTTCAGACAAGGAAGAACCATGACACCACGACGGTTATTCGTGAAAGTCCGGCCGCTGGCCGGCGCGGTCGCTTTCGGCGCGTTAGCGGCGGGTGGCGCATATGGCCAGGTCGCGCCCCGCGGCGGCGAGGTGCTAATACCGGAATCGAGCCAAGAGGAACTCACAGACATCGGCATCCGAGCTCACACGAACCTCAAGATGTTCGTTCCCCGCGGCGGCATGGATAATGCGCAGCCGCCCTCGTTTTCGGGCAAAGCGAGACCCGAGGAGAGCCCGCCCTATTCGGGGTATCTCTATGAGACGCCGGCTTCGCTCGGCTGCGTCTACAAGCTCGTATCCACGCTGGTCCCGGGATGCAATCCCAACGGCGTGAGCTCCGACCCCACAGGCGGTTCCCGTGCCATCGCCATCGTCGACGCCTACCACTATCCGACGGCAACGCAGGATCTCCAGGTCTTCTCGGCTCAGTTCGGGTTGCCGGCTCCGACCTCCGCAAACTTCCAGGTCGTCTATGCCAGCGGTCGGCAGCCCCCGGTGAACGCCGGCTGGAACCTCGAAGAGGCGTTGGACATCGAGTGGGCGCATGCCATGGCGCCAAACGCGAAAATCTACCTGGTCGAGGCCGCCTCGAACAATTGGGGCGATCTGTTTACTGCCATCTCGGTCGCCGGCTCTCTGGTGGCGTCGGCGGGCGGCGGCGAGGTTTCGATGAGTTTTGGCGGTAGCGAGTTTTCCTCCGAGACTTACTACGATGTGTATTTTACACACCCTGGAGTCGTCTACTTCGCGTCCGCCGGTGACAGTCCCGGGGTGATCTGGCCATCCGCATCTTCGAAAGTCGTTTCCGTCGGCGGCACCAGCATCAGCCGCAACCCGACGACCGGCGCCTTCCAGCAGGAGATGGCTTGGCAATCGAGCGGCGGCGGCCCGAGCCTCTACGAACCCCGCCCCAGTGACCAGAACGGGATTTCGACCATCGTGGGAACTCGGCGCGGCACCCCGGACGTTGCCGCCGACGCCGACCCCTCTACCGGCGTCTGGATCTATAGCTCCTCCTCTTGGTACATTGTCGGCGGCACCAGCGTTGCCGCCCCGGTTTGGGCCGGGATCGTCAACTCCGCCGGCAGCTTTTCCGCATCGTCTCCGAGCGAGCTCGCCACCGTTTATGCCAACATGGCGAACGGCTCTGACTTTACCGACATTGTGCACGGCTCCTGCGGTCCGAACGAGGGTTACCTCGCCGTGGCCGGTTGGGATTTCTGCACCGGCGTCGGCAGCCCGGCAGGCAAAGGGGGCAAGTAGGGCTCGGCAGAATTCATTCTCGCTTCTCAAGGTCGTGCCGCTTTTGGAGCGCGCGAGTGCGCCCTTAGCGGCCGGCCGGAGCAGGGGCACCGCATGACCCGCTCCGCGACCCGGCGCACTCTGCATCTAGCGCCCGGCACTGTCACAAAAAAGACGACCCAAATTTGACCGGCGCCGCTCCGCAAGACACATGAGTTAGCGCCTCAGATGGACGAACACGGCGGCGCGGTCGGGGGAGGTGGTTCGAGGAGGAGGCGGTTAGGTCACCAGCTTCTCTAGCGCATCGAGGGTGTCGGCCTCTCGGAAGGGCTTGTCCCAGCGGATGCGGTGGATGCGCGGGAAGCGCATTGCCACCCCCGATTTGTGGCGGGTCGAGCGGTGCACGCTGTCGAAGGCGATCTCGAGAACGATCTGTGGCGTCACCTCGCGGACCGGCCCCCAGCGCTGCACGGTGTTGTTGCGTACCCAGCGGTCGAGGCGCTGCAATTCCTCGTCGGTAAAGCCCGAATAAGCCTTGCCGACCGGCACCAGCTCGCCGTCGCGCCAAGCGCCGAACGTATAGTCCGAATAGAACGACGAGCGCTTGCCGTGACCGCGCTGGGCATACATCAGGACGGTGTCGAGGGTCAGCGCGCCGCGCTTCCACTTGAACCACGGACCCTTCGGCCGGCCGGAAACGTAAGGTGAATCCTCGCGCTTCAACATCAGCCCCTCGACGCCGCGCTCGCGCGCCCCGTCGCGCAATTCCCTGAGCTCTTCCCAGGCGGTGAACGGCACCAGCGGAGACAGATCGAGGCCCCGTCGTGGCTCACGGGCGCACCATGCTTCGAGCCGGCGCCTGCGGTCTGTGAACGACAAACCGCGCAGATCCTCTCGACCCTCGCGCAGGATATCGTAAAGCCTCACCGCGGCCGGATAGTCGCGCAACAACTTCGGGTTCGGATTCTTGCGATTGAGCCGCTGCTGGAGATCGTTGAACGAGGCCACCTCGCCGTGGCCCCCACCCGTTCCCTCCCCCGCCTGCGGGGGAGGAGGGTCAGGGTGGGGGCGCAATACCAGCAGTTCGCCGTCGAGCGTGACTTCCGCCGGCATCACCTCGAGAACATCCGGAAAGGCCGCTCCAATATCGTCCCCGGAACGCGAATAAAGCCACTTTTCAGTGCCGCGGGCGACGAGCTGCACGCGGATTCCGTCCCATTTCCACTCTGCGACGTAATCGCGCGGATCGAGGCCATCGAGGTCGGAATCCTCGATCGGCTGCGCCAGCATCAGCGGGCAGAAGGTCGGCTGATCGCCGGTCTGCGGTGCCGGGCGGCGGCCTTCGAGCCAATCGAACAACGGCCGGTAAGGGGGTGCGAGCCCGTGCCAGATCTCTTCGATGCGATCGACATCGACGGCACCCCACTCGGCGAGTGCGGTCTTTGCGAGGCGGGCCGAGACGCCAATGCGCAGGCTGCCGGTTACGAGCTTTAAGAGCGCCCAGCGCCCGGTCGCATCCAGTGCGTCGAGCCAGGGTTCGAGCAGCTGCCCAACTTCGCTGCGGCTCGCCCGTTTGAGCTGCTCGACGATCTCGACGAGGCTAGGGACGGGCCCCTCGCCACCCGCTGTCGCGGGCCAGATCAACGACACGGTCTCGGCGAGATCGCCGACGAAATCATAGGACCAGCCCAAAAGTTCCGGGTCGACCCGCGCCGCGGCGAGCGAGCGCACTTGGTTGGGTTTCGCCGTCTCGAAAACCAGCTCACCGGTCAACGCAGCCAATGCCCAGCCCCGTTCCGGATCGGACACGGTCGCGAAATATTCCTGCATGAGGCGTAATTTGCCGTTGCGCGATGGAGTGAACAGCAAGGCATCGATGAGTGCCGCGAACCGGTTCACTCCTCCTCCTCGAAGCCGGCGAGCGCCAGCGCGCGGGCGCGGTAGCCTTTCTTGCTGGCGAAATAGACGAGCGCTTCTTCTCGGCCGTGGGTGACCCAGACCTCCTCGGCCGCGACCTCGTCGATGGTCGCAGTCAGCTCATCCCAATCGGCATGGTCCGAGATGACCAGAGGCAGTTCGACGCCGCGCACCTTGGCGCGCTGCCGCACCCGCATCCAACCCGAGGCCATGGCGACGAGCGGGTCGGGCAGCCGGCGCGACCAGCGGTCGGCGGTGGCAGCAGGCGGCGCCAACACGATGCGGCCCCTGAGCGCGTCGCGGGCGACCCCGGACAGGGGCAACACCGGTCCAAGCGGCACGCCGAGAGTTTCATAGAGTTCGGTCAGCCCGATCAGCGCGCCGTGCAGATAGACCGGCTGCTCGTATCCCGCCCGCCGCAGCAGCGCCAGGACGCGTTGGCACTTGCCGAGCGCATAGACCCCGACGAGGTGACAGCGATCCGGGAAGAGCACGAGAGAGTGGAGCAACTTGTCGATCTCTTGAGTGTCCGGCGGATGGCGAAAGACCGGCAGCCCAAAGGTCGCCTCGGTGATAAACACATCGCAATAGCAGGGCTCGAACACCGCGCAGGTCGGATCCGGTCGGCGCTTGTAGTCGCCGGAAACCACGACCCGGCTGCCGCGGTACTCGAGCACGATCTGGGCGCTGCCGAGCACGTGACCGGCCGGCACGAGCCGTACCGCCACATCGCCCGCCGCGACGGTCTCGCCGTAGGCGAGTGGCTGCAGCGAACCGCCGGCCGCCTCGCCGTAGCGCGCCCGCATCATCGCGATCGTGCCCGGCGTGGCGAGCACCCGTTCATTGCCGGACCGTGCGTGATCGCCATGTCCGTGGGTGATAACGGCGCGCGGCACCGCGTGGATAGGATCGATGTGGAAATCCCCGGGCTCGCAGTAGAGGCCGGCCGAACTCGTCCTAATCCAGGTCTCGGGCCGAGGTGCGGCGATCAACATGGGCACTGACGATGCTGACGCGACGCACGGTCTCGGACGCCGGCCGGCGATCGTTCATACCAAGCGCTCGATCGCGGCGATATCACGAATCAGGATTGAGCCCTTGCTCAGGTCGATCAGGCCTGCCCGATGCATAATCTGCAGGTGCTTGTTGACGCTCTCCCGGCTGCCGCCAACGATGTTGGCGAGCTCTCGCTGGGAGAGATGGAGATCGACCGACGAACTTGGAACTCCGTGCAAGCTGGTACTCTCGGTGAGGTGCAGCAGTTGCTTCGCAATCCGCGACTCGAGATGCCGAAACAGCACGTCCTCGACTTGCTCGCTGGTCTGCCGTAGCCGCTGGCAGAGAACCTTGAGCAGGATCATACAGATATCTGCCCGCTTTTCCAAAATCGGCATGAAATCTCGGCGACTCAAGACCAAGAGCTCGCAGTCCTTCATCGCCACCGCGTCCGCCGATCGCTCGTCGCCGTCCAGCAACGCGATTTCGCCGAAGCATTCGCCGGGGTTGATGATGTTGAAGACGATTTCTTTTCCCTCGGGCGAAACCGAGCTCATTTTGACGGTCCCGCGCAATACCGCCATCATGCAGTCTCCGGGGGAACCTTTGGAAAAGATCTCGCGGCCGGCCGGGTAACGCTCTACTCGCGTATAATGCAAAAGGGTGTCGATCTCGTCGCGGCTCAATTTTCCGAGCAGGAAGTGTCGCTCGAATATCTGCCTCTTTTCCTCGTGGGTCGGACCGGTCATGACAGTCCCCTTCAAGGCACAACGACGCTGCGAACGTAAGGACGTCCGCACGCCGCTTCGTCCCCGAATCAAAGGCGGCGAGCCGCCACCTGCCGGTCTTACCGCCGCCGCGCCTAGTCAGGCTTTAACCAACGCTCATAATAGACCGTCTCGGCGTTGATCGTCTCGCGCAATTTGCGCTGTTTGGTTTCCGAACAAGCCTCTCAGCCGGCGAAGCAAGAACGGCCGAATGCCTGAGCTAGGCGGCAGCTCGGGGCAAACGTCCGCCTGGTCGCATGCGCGATCGAGCTCCGCCCACTCGCATACCTGCTTGGCTTCGGCTTCCTCCAGCCAGCGAAGAAATATCGGCTTGCGGCTGGTCACGGCGAACTCCCCGACGTTGTAAAATCACTCATGGTGTGCCGAGATATCACCGGGTGCGGAGAGGCACGTGTGAGGTCCGTCACACTCGGCGGGAAAAAATTTACCTTTGCCTGAGCCCTTGGGTCCGCGGCTCGGATAGAGCCTTGCGAAGGGCCCGCTACTCGCGCGGGACGCCAAAGTTGAGCAGGGCTGTCGCTTGGTAACCTTGACCCTCTGGTAAAAACCGGGAATTAGGCTTAATTCTTGCACGCACATCCGGTGCTACCCCCGGAGGCCCGGAATGCGATGCTCTCGGTGCCACGCGGACAACCCGGCCGGCATGAAGTTCTGCGGCCAATGTGGGGCGTCGCTCGGCGTCGGGTGTCCGTCATGCGGAGCGGCCAACCCTCCTGAAAACAGGTTCTGCGGCGAGTGCGGGGCACCGCTCGGCCGGCCCGGCCTACAGGATTCCGCGGCAACCGAGCCCTACATACCTCGGCCGCGCATTTCCCCAGTCCCGAACACCCCGCCTGCGCTCCCCGGCGAAATGAAGCAGGTGAGCGTGCTCTTCTGCGACATCGTAAACTCCATTTCGCTGACTGAACGGCTCGGGCCCGAGGCGATGCGCGATCTCGTCAGCGCGTTTCTCGAAACCAGTCTTGCCGAGGTGCACCGCTATGGAGGAACGGCGCCGCAATTTACCGGCGACGGGTTCATGGCCCTTTTCGGTGCGCCGCTCGCT
>DATEQL010000714.1:0-2547 GCA_035272665.1 Allostellaceae bacterium | reverse complement strand
CACAGTCCGGGTGATCGGCATGATGTAGGACTGGTTGCCGAACCCGTCAGGGGTCAGATCGTGCGGGACGAGGCCTAACGTCTGCTTGAATCCGACGACGCCGTTGCAGGCGGCGGGGATGCGGCCCGAGCCACCGCCATCGGTGCCGATAGCCAGCGGGCCGAGCCCGGCCGCGACTGCGACCGCGGCACCGCCGCTCGATCCGCCGGAGGTGCGGCTCTGGTCCCAGGCATTGGCGGTGCGGCCAAAGAGCGGCGCCTCGGTGAAGGGCTTGTGGCCGAATTCCGGGGTCGTGGTCTTGCCGATCAGGATGGCACCCGCTCGCTTCAGCCGCGCCACCGCCACCGAGTCGGCCGAAGGCACGTTGTCCGCCAACGCCGCGGAGCCGAAGGTCGTCCGCACTCCCGCGGTGTTGACGAGGTCCTTTACCGAGAACGGCACGCCGAAGAGCGGTCCCATCGCCTCACCCCGCATCACCGCCGCTTCGGCCGCGCGCGCCGCCGCGCGGGCCGGCTCGGCGGTGACGGTGATGAAGGCATTGAGCGCCGGCTGCGCGCGCTCGATGCGGGCGAGGGCCGCATCGACGAGCTCGACCGGCGAGAGTTCCCGGCGCGCGATCAGCCGGGCGAGCTCGGCGGCCGAAGTGAAGGCGAGATCAGTCATCGCCGCCGGTCATAGCACAGTCGGCCGGCGCCGCCACACTATGGCCGGCTTTCCGGTTCATGGGAGCTACCGCCATCACCGAGGGGGATCAGATGATGGGCTCGTTATGGAGGGACTTGGCCTTGCGGTGGCTCGGGGGAAAGGGCTCCGAAGCGCTGGCCGACGCCACAAGGCCCGAGTCAACTTTCGACGTCCGGCGTGAGGCCGGGGGTTCTCGTCATGCGGAGATGTCGTCGCAGGCCCCTCACCCCACCCCTCTCCCCGCAAGCGGGGCGAGGGAGCCGGCCATCATCCGCTCACCCCGCGATGCGGGAGGGTGAGGGGCGGCAACCGTTTGCGGTCGGGCGCTGCGGTCCGCTATCTTTTGTCGACCGAGGTCAGGAGATCGACATATGAGCTACAAGGACTTGCTGGTTGTGCTCGATTCCGGGACGGCGTCGCGTGGGCGCATCGAGCTCGCTGCCGCGCTGGCCGAGCGCTTCGCCGCGCATCTCGTTGGGCTCTATCCGCTAGCGGTTCCGGAAGCGCCGAGACACCTCGGTTACTACGACCCGGCGCTGCTCGACCCGTTCTTCCGCGAGTTGCGCGAGAAAGCGCAAGAGGTATCTGATACGGAGCGCGCGGCGTTCGAGCACGCGGCGGGCCTGCGCGGCCTTTCGGCCGAGTGGCGCGTGGTCGCCGCGGGTGCGGGATCCGATCCCGCGGTCCACGCCCGCTATGTCGATCTGACCATCCTCGGCCAGCTCGATCCCGATCGCGGTGATGCGGAATTGATCCGGCCGCGTCCGGAACAGGTGACCTTGGCTTCGGGGCGACCGATCCTTGTTGTTCCCTATGCGGGGCATTTCGAGACGGTGGGGCGTCGTGTGCTGATCGGCTGGAACGCGACCCGGGAGGCGACCCGTGCCGTCAGCGATGCAATGCCGCTGCTCACGGGCGCCGATGTCGTGACCGTGCTGACGATCGATGCGCGCGAGGGACCGGATGCGCACGGCGAGCTTCCGGGTGCCGACATCTCGCTGCATCTGGCGCGGCACGGGGTCAAGGCCGAAGTCGAGCGTACCGTCTCGGCCGGTATCCCGGCCGGCGACGTGCTGCTGTCGCGCGCCGCCGATCTCGGCGCCGACCTCCTGGTGATCGGCGCCTACGGCCATTCCCGCGTGCGCGAGCTCTTGCTCGGCGGCGCCACCCGCTCGATCCTGCAGAGCATGACCGTGCCGGTGCTGATGTCGCACTGAGCTGCGCGTGAAATTCTCGGCCTCCGGCATCAGATTATACGCATCCCTAACCGCGCTTTGATGGCAATGGGCGCGACGGAGGAAGCCGATGTCGAATGCCGCCTACACGGTGCGTGCCCGCTGGGACGAGGAGTCTAGGAGCTGGTGGACCGACGGAGAGGATATTCCGGGCCTTTGCTGCCAAGCCGCGAGCTTCGACGAACTCGTCGAAACGGTGCTTGCACTGGCCCCGGATCTGCTGCGCGACAACGGGATCGGGGCGCCCGGCCAGTCGGTGGACATAGCGGTAACAGCCGAGCGGCACGGGACGGCGCGCTTTGCCGCTTAAATGGCGATCCTATACCGCAGTTTGGCGCAACTGCTGCGCGAGGCGGGCTGCCGGTTTGAACGGCAGGGGAAAGGCAGCCACGAAATCTGGTTCAGCCCGATCCGAACCGGACGTTCACACTGCCGTCAAGCATCGACAATCGGCCCTTGGCGAACGCGATCCTGAAGCAGGCCGGGCTGCCGAAAGCGTTTTGATGGAACAGGTCCTGCGGAAATCTCTCATTGACTGATCTCCTTATAGTTCGCGGGTCCGGCGCGCCATGGCGTCCTCCCAAAGATTGCCCCGGTCGTCGTCGAAGATCAGTTTGGGCTCCTCGGG
>DATEQL010000713.1:0-4755 GCA_035272665.1 Allostellaceae bacterium | reverse complement strand
GAGAGCGGCACCGGCTGGCCAAGTTTCTGGGCGCCATTGAACGAACAGGTTGTAGGTACGACGCGGGACACTACCCTCGGCATGATCCGCGTAGAGGTCCATTGCAGCGGTTGCGGCGGGCATCTCGGCCACGTGTTCAGCGACGGCCCCAAGGCGACAGGCCTGCGCTACTGCATGAACGGGATTGCCATGACCTTTAAGCCCACCACCGCCTAATACGGTATTCGCATCCATGATCTTATTTGTGCTCGCCTATCTCGGCGGCGTTCTAACGATTATCAGCCCCTGTATTCTGCCCGTTCTACCGTTCGTGTTCGCACGGTCGGACAAATCTTTCGTCAGCAGCGGTCTGCCGATGCTTGCCGGCATGGCCGTGACATTCGCAGGGGTGGCTACGCTCGCCGCAGTCGGCGGTGGATGGGCTGTCCAGGCGAACGAATATGGCCGTATTGCGGCGCTGACCCTGTTAGCCTTGTTCGGACTCGCCCTGTTGTTTCCTGCGCTGTCGGACCGGTTGACGCGACCCCTCGTTGCGCTGGGTTCGCGCCTGTTCGAGACCGCCGACCGGAGCGCCGGGACTGGCGGTTCGACGGTTCTGCCGTCGCTGCTGCTCGGCGTTGCGACGGGCCTGCTCTGGGCGCCCTGCGCCGGCCCGGTGCTTGGCTTGATCCTGACCGGAGCGGCTCTCCAGGGGGCAAATGTACAGACCTCGCTATTGCTGACGGCCTATGCGGCCGGCGCGGCGACATCGCTCGCACTGGCTCTATTGATCGGGGGCAGGGTCTTCGCCGGGATGAAGCGTTCGCTCGGCGCCGGCGAATGGGTAAGGCGGAGCCTCGGCGCCGCGGTTCTCGCCGGCGTCGCGGCCATCGCGCTGGGCCTCGACACCAGGTTCCTCACCCAGGTTTCCCTTGCAAGCACCGCCCCTCTCGAACAGGGCCTGGTCGACAAGCTCCATTCCGTCGATTCTGGGCAGCTTCCACCGGGAGGCGGCTCAGTGGCGATGACGGGCAATCCTCCCGCGATGACGGAGGGCCGGCCAGAAGCGCAGGGTCAGCAATCGGCAGCTGGCGGTCCCGTGGCGGTGACCGGGAATCCGCCCCCGATGATGCAGCAGGCGCAGCCGGAGGTGCAGGCCGAAGATTTCCCAGACGAAGGGGGGATGCCTTCGTTGTCGGGGGCCGTCCAGTGGCTGAACTCGCCGCCGCTGACGCCGGAGGCCCTCAAAGGGAAGGTCGTCGTCGTCGATTTCTGGACCTATTCCTGCATCAATTGTCTGCGCTCAATCCCCTATGTCCGGGCCTGGGCCGAAAAATATAAGGACGAAGGACTTGTGGTGATTGGCGTGCATACTCCGGAATTCGCCTTCGAGAAAAATGTCGACAACGTAAAAAAAGCGGTCGCAGACCTGAAGATCAGCTTTCCCGTGGCGATCGACAACGACTATGCGATTTGGCGAGCCTTTAAGAATCGCTATTGGCCGGCAGACTACTTCATCGATGCGGAGGGCCATATCCGCGACCATTCGTTCGGCGAGGGCGACTACGCCGCCTCCGAACACGTGATCCAGCAGCTTCTTGCCAAGGCCGGCGAGGCCAATGTATCCGGCGGTCTGGTCGCCGTGAACGCCTCCGGCGCCGAAGCAGCCTCGGACCCCGACGACATTAAATCGCGCGAGACCTATATCGGTTATGCCCGGGCAGAGAAATTCGTTTCACCCGGTGGCGCCGTCAAGGACGGCTCGCGCGTTTATGCAGTCGGGAAACTGCAACCCAACGAATGGGGCCTGTCAGGCGACTGGACGATCGGCGAGGAGAGCGCAGTCCTCAATCGCAAGGAGGGCAGCATCGTCTACCAGTTCCATGCCCGCGACCTTCACCTCGTTCTCGGCTCTGCGCGGAAAGGTAATCCCGTTCGCTTCCGCGTCACGATAGACGGCGCACCGCCAGGCGACAGCCATGGCGCCGATGCCGATGCCGACGGCCAGGGCGTCGTGACCGGGCAGCGACTCTACCAGCTTGTCCGGCAGAATGGTGCCATCACCGATCACACGTTCGAGATCCGGTTTCTCGATCCTGGCGCAGAGGCCTACGCCTTCACCTTCGGGTGAAAAGTTCCGTGCACCGCGAAATCCTGCTTTAGGATCCTCAGCGAAAAGGATCTGCACCGAATCATTTCCGCCAACACTTCGCCAATGACGAAACGCGTGGGCGTCGCTTACGCGTCGTGGCGCAGGCTTATTCTCTACGGATGAGGTCCCCACGGCGCAGCATGAAGGAGCTTCACCTCCTGGGTCATCACCAATGGGCGGAATTTCGAGGCGAATCCCTCCACGAAGTCTCTGTTCGCAAACACGGCGCTCCAATGCGCGCGGCGATCTGCGTCGTCCTCAAATTTCCATAAATGCACGAGTTGGTTGATCGTGCCGGTATCGCTCTGAAAATAGCCGATAAGCTTCTTGTCGTGGCCACCCCTTTGCAGTGCCGGAAAGCCGAGTTCTTGATAGAGCTTGACGGCCTCCGCCATCGCGCCGACGCGGAGCGTGTACGTTCTCAGTTCGTAGAGCGCCATCGGAAGTTCCCTCTCAATCTTGGTATTCGGCCAAGCCGATTATCTTACTTGCGAGCGTATCCGGTGCTGCGCTGGAAGACGTTCGGCTTCCGGTAGACCGCGAGGATGATCGCACCCTCGTCCGAATGGGTTTCGTGGAACGACCCGACTCGTCGCCAGACGAATTCGCCGGCCCGGCAAATGCCGTCGTGGTCATAAAAGGATCCCTCAAGGACGAAGGTTTGCTCGATCTCCGGATGCTTGTGCATTGGCAGGGTCGCTCCCGGCTCCCACTTCAGCAAGCACGTCATTTCGCCCTTCGCCTTGTCCTCGTAGAGGACCTTGATCGAGATACCGTCGAACTGCGTCGGCTCCCAAGCGATGTCTTGTGGCTTTACATAGACCGAGCCACCGATCGTGGGCTGCACGGAAAGCTGCGGAGATTCCGGCGGCGCTTCGTGCACAGCGTGGTCCATGGGTTCCCTCGAATGGCGGTGGTTGTGCGCCCTTATTGTGATCGATCATCGCCGGCGCTGCGAGGAATTTCTTCCGTGCAGGCGCCGACAACGACGCTGGCGATAAGCGGCTGTTCGAACACCCAGCCCGCTTACGCCGGGCTACGGCCGAGATGACGGGCCCTCTTAGGCGAAATGCGGCATGATATCGGACGAGATCAGTTCGCTGGTCTCGGCGTCGTTCCGGTAATCGCTGTTGATCAACAATTGCACGCCGGCGTCTTGATATTGGCCGATCAGATCGATCCCCTCGGACACGGTGTCGACAAAGCCCCGCAGGGGCCTGCGGCCAGCCAGCCGTTGACGCTTCGCCGCCACCGCGGCCTCGTCGCGGGCGAGCAACAAGCTGTTGTTGTGCGTCTTTTCAATGGCATCTTAATCGCGTTGCGCTGCATCGCACTGACCGCGAAGCACCGCGAGCTTGTGCCTCACCTGTCTTCCTACTTCTACGGATTTTATGGCAACTTCGCGGTGCACTCACCCCTGCCGCCTGCCTGTCACGCGCCAGATCACATTACCCACATCGTCCGCGACCAGCACGGAGCCGTCGGGACCGATCGTCACGCCGACCGGTCGGCCATAAGACACCCGCTCCTCCGGTGCGAGGAAGCCCGTGAGAATATCGCGTGGTGGCCCGGCTGGGCGTCCGCTTGCGAACGGCACCAAAACAACCTTGTAGCCGCTCAGCTTGCTCCGGTTCCAGGAACCGTGCTGCCCGATGGCCATGCCCTCGGGAAAGCCGGGAAGCGTGCCGGCCGGCAGCCAGCATAGACCCAACGACGCGGTGTGTCCGCCCAGCGCGTAGTCCGGTGTTATAGCCTTTGCGACCATGGCCGGATCCTGCGGCACCCGGTCGTCCACTATCTGACCCCAGTAGCAATAGGGCCAGCCGTAGAAACCCCCGTCGCGTACCGAGGTCAGATAGTCTGGCGGCGTCTCGTCGCCTAGGCCGTCGCGCTCGTTCACGACTGTCCACAGCACACCGGTCTGGGGCTCCCAAGCCAGGCCAACGGCATTGCGCAAACCGCCGGCAAAGATGCGGCTCCGGCCGTTTGCAAGATCGATCTCGTAGATAGCGGCCCGGCCTTCCTCAGCCTCCATGCCGTTCTCCGCGATATTGCTGGACGAGCCGACCCCGACGAATAGCTTCAGCCCATCAGGGGTTGGCAGCAGGCTGCGCGTCCAATGCCCGCCGGGCTTGAACTCGGTCAGCTTCTGCCCCGGCGCAGTGATGCGGCGCGCGCCCGCGGTGTAGGGAAAGCCAACTACGCCATCGGTGTTGCCGACATAGAAAGTTTCGCCCAGCAACGCCATGCCGAACGGCTGGTTCAATCCCTCGAGAAACACCTCTTGCGTTTCGGCCACACCATCGCCATCCGCATCGCGCAACAGCGTGATGCGGTTCGCGCTGACCCCCACAGCGTCGGCGCGTCTCATCGTGCTGACCATGGCATGGTCAAAGATATTCCGCATCGCGTCTCTCGGCGTGTTCATGGCCTCGGCCACGAGCACGTCGCCATTGGGCAGGACCTCGATCCAGCGGGGATGATCGAGACCGGCGGCAAATGGGTTGACCGTGAGACCGGGCGCTGCAACCGGCGTCTGCCCTCGTGTCCAACCCTGGGCCGTCGGCATCTTGAGCGTCGGAATACGACCCTGCGGCTTTGCCGTCGGGATCGTCGGGGAGCTA
>DATEQL010000712.1:0-9052 GCA_035272665.1 Allostellaceae bacterium | reverse complement strand
GGGATCGAGAAGTATCTCGGCTCCGGGATGATCCGCGGCATCGGGCCGGTCTACGCCAAGAAGCTCGTCCGCGCTTTCGGCGACGCCGTGTTCGACATCATTCAGCAGGAGCCTGACCGCCTGCGGGAGGTGACAGGGATAGGCCCGAAGCGGGAGGATCGAATTGTCGCCGGCTGGGCCGAGCAGAAGGTGATCCGCGAGATCATGCTGTTCCTGCACAGCAACGGCGTCGGCACCTCGCGTGCGGTGCGCATCTACAAAACCTATGGCGCCGACGCCGTTCAGCTCATCTCCGAGAACCCTTACCGACTGGCCCGCGACATCCGCGGCATCGGCTTCCGCACAGCAGATCAGATCGCGGCCAAACTCGGCATCGAGAAGACCGCGCTGATCCGCGTGCGTGCCGGGATCGGTTACGCGCTGACCGAGGCGATGGACGAAGGGCATTGCGGTCTACCGGCCGAAGAGCTGATCTCGCTCACTCAGACGCTGCTCGAAGTGCCGGCAGAGCTCGTTGAAACGGCGCTCGGCCATGAGCTCGAAGGTGGCGCGGTAATCGCCGATGACCTCGAGGGCCGCCGTTGCGTCTTCCTCGCGGGGCTCTACCGGGCCGAACGGGAGATCGCCGAAAAGCTCAAGGCGCTCGCTATCGGAAGACCGCCTTGGCCGGCGATCGATGCCCACAAGGCTATCCCTTGGGTCGAGCAGCGGACGAAGCTGGTGCTCGCCGATAGCCAACGAGAGGCTGTTCGCGGCGCTCTCGTTTCCAAGGTGCTGGTGATCACCGGCGGTCCGGGCGTCGGTAAGACCACGCTCGTCAACTCTCTCCTGAAGATCCTGAGGGCCAAGGCCGTCACGATCGCGCTCTGCGCCCCCACCGGCCGTGCCGCCAAGCGCCTTGCCGAGAGCACCGGCTTCGAGGCGAAGACAATTCATCGCCTGCTCGAAACCGATCCGAGGACCGGCAGCTTTCGACGCAACGAGGACGCGCCGCTCGACTGCGATCTGCTGGTCGTCGATGAGACCTCGATGGTCGATGTCCCGCTCATGCGTGCTGTGTTCCGCGCGCTGCCGACCCGGGCGGCACTGCTGCTTGTCGGCGATGTCGATCAGCTGCCTTCGGTGGGGCCGGGGCAGGTACTGGCAGACATCATCGCCTCGGGTGCCGTGCCGGTCGTGCGTTTGACCGAGATCTTCCGCCAGGCCGCTGAGAGCCGCATCGTCACCAATGCGCACCGGATCAACCAGGGCCAGATGCCCGATCTCGCCCCTGCGGAAGGCGGTGACTTCTATTTCGTCGATGCGGCGGATGCGGAGGAGGGTGTACGCAAGCTGCTGGCAATCGTGCAGGTGCGGATCCCAAAGCGCTTTGGGCTCGACCCAGTGCGCGATGTTCAAGTGCTCTGCCCGATGAACCGGGGTGGTCTCGGGGCCCGCTCGCTCAATATCGAGCTGCAGAACGCGCTGAACCCACCGGGCGAGATCCGCATAGAGCGCTTCGGTTGGACCTTCTGTCCGGGCGACAAGGTCATGCAGACCGAGAACGACTACGACAAAGAGGTCTACAACGGCGACCTCGGTGTCGTGTCGCGCATCGACGTGGAGGACGACGAACTCACTGTCGACTTCGACGGCCGGGACGTCATCTACGGCTTCGGCGAACTCGATGAGCTAGTGCTGGCTTACGCGACGACCATCCACAAGAGCCAGGGCTCGGAGTACCCGGCCGTGGTCATTCCGCTGGCCACCCAGCATTACCCGATGCTGCAGCGAAACCTAGTCTACACGGGCGTGACGCGCGGTAAGCGCTTGGTTGTGCTCGTAGGGCAGCGGAGGGCGCTCGCGATCGCCGTCAAGGGAGCGCGGGCACGGAGACGGTGGTCGAAGTTGCGGGAGTGGCTAACGTGCGGAGGCACCGAGCCGTAAGTTGACAGAGATCTACGTCGATGGTGATGCGTGCCCGGTGCGGGAGGAGATCTACCGCGTGGCGGCGCGCCTCCGGCTCAATGTTTTCGTCATCTCCAACGGCTCGCGGCCAATCAGGCCGCCAGGCACCGCGAACGTGCGCATGGTTCTGAGCGGCGATACCGCGGACGCGGCCGACGACTGGATTGCAGAGCACATCTCGGCCGTCGACGTGTGCGTCACCTCCGATATCCCGCTGGCGTCACGCTGTCTCAAGAAAGGGGCGCGGGTCGTCTCGCCCACCGGCAAACAGTGGACGCAAGCGAATATCGGCAACGCCCTTGCCGGTCGTGAGATAGCCCGGCACCTCCGGGAGTTCGGAACGAATACCCGCGGACCCGCTCCTCTGACCAAGAGGGACCGCTCCCGGTTTCTTAGCGCGCTCGATACGGCCGTGCAGACAGCATTGCGAGGCTCGGCCCCCAGCTGAGCCGAAGCCCCGCACATTCACCCTCCGCGGCTTTCTTTCAGACGCCGGCCCTTCGACCGCGTGACGGATGGTATATCGTCGGTTCGCGGGTTGTCTCAAAAAGTGCTGGGAGCTGGTTGAGGACCTGACTTGCGAAGATTACACCCGCCGTGCTCACGGACAGCCCGGCAACTCGGAGGCTCTCGGCTGTCCATGTGTTGCAGGTATGACCGAGATTGTACGTGCCGGTGGAGGCATAAAAGGCGCTTTGGGGATAGGGACCAGGGCTAATGCGGCGAAAAAATCCCTCCTTGTCTACTGCTAAATAACTCCACAAAAACTGCGAGAGACGTTGGATGCCGTCCTGCGACACAGGAATAACAAAAGTGTTGGCAGCGCCGAAAAACGCCTCCGGCGCGATTGGGAGCGGGATGACCAGCATGACCGCCGGTCCCGGAGCAGCTGCGCGTAGGAGATCCGCGATACCAGGGTTTCGAGCCATGTAATAGTCGTGCGCGCCCCAGCCAAAGACCAGGTACTCTGCACCTGGAAAATTGGGCTTCAGAGCGGCCAACGGACCACTTATCTCCGCCTGCGGCAGACCGAGTTCGGTGTGCCAGCCGCCAGAGATGACGTAGACGACTTCATTTCGCGTTGCCGACCTGCTATCGGGCTCTACCGGGGTTGTTGCGCTGCAATCAGCCAGCGCACACAGGATCCAGGCGGCAGCGATAGAAATAGTCGACCACTGGCGGAGCATTTGACGAAACGCCCACGATCTCGACTTTCGTTATGTCGGTCAAGCTTACGGCCTGTAGAAGCCCCTCCCAACCCGGCTGTGAACCGGACCTAATTCCATGAGAACGGCGAGAGTTCGCCCACCGAAAGGCGCATGCTAGCCCTCGCGTTTACCGTTAGAATACGCCCTGAGAGCCGAGATCTATCGGTCCATGCGGTTTTCCGGGAGCCGCTTTGGCCACGGGACGGGTGGAACGCAGGCTGGCCGCCATTCTCGCCGCTGATGCGGCAGGCTACTCGCGTCCGATAGGGGGCGGATGGGATCGGTATCCTGCAAAGGCTCAAAGCAATCGAGGCCGAGCTCCTCGATTCGATGCTTAATGCCGGCTGGTCAAGAGAACGCGCGACGGCTCCTTGCGGAACTTGGCAGTGTGGTGCGCACTCCCCGCTAGGCGCGCCAAGAGCAGAACGCCGTAACAGCTCAATGATGTGAGAGGCGGGGGACGATGTGGCAAAGGTCACGAACCCCTGGTGTGTGGTATTCGGTTCAGATGGCCGTATTTTACCGCTGGGCTCTCGGGGCGTATTCGACACGCACTTTATTTAGACTCTTCCGAGCGCATCGGGGGTCGGCCAAACATTGGGCACTTTGACCGCGAGCCATTTTGCCAGAGCCGCGTTGACTTCGATTGGTCGCTCCTGGGCCATCCAATGGCCGGAGAATACAACAACCTCGGTGAGATCGGCGCAGTCACGGCGCATCGGTTCGGCGAGGCGGGAGTCGATCGTCTCGCAGGTGTAGTCATAGGCGCCGTGCAAGAAGAGGACGGGCAGACTTAGGTTGCCTGCGTCTCTCGCTCGGGCTGCATAGGCAATGTTGGCGGCGGAATTCATGTACCAGGAATCAGGGCCGAAGAAGCCGGTGCGGGCGAGCGCGGCGACGTAGATCGACAGGTCTTCTTCGGATATTACCGTGGGGTCGAGAGGAACTGCGGGCGCCTTGCCCGCGCCCCCAAACCAGCCGTTGTCGCGGCGAACCTCCGCGGTTCTGGAGGGTTTGCCGCGGCCGGCAGGATTGCCTTTGCGAAAGAGCGCGCGAATGGTGTTTTCGATGTCGGCCTCGAAAGTGGAACGGGCACGATCGAAGTGCGCTTCATAGAAAAGTTGGTACTCCCATTGGCCAGCAGGATAGGTCGCCTCAGGGTAGATATCGCGATTGACGAGAGCGATTAAGTTACCCGGCGCAAAGCCGTCGGCAATGTATGGGACGCAGAGATTGGCAATCGCCTCGCACCGCTCGGGATGGTGGCTTGTGAGACTCCAGACGACCGGGCTGCCCCAGTCGTGGCCGACCCAGACGGCACGCTCGCGACCGAGATGAGCGAGCAAGTCAAGCATGTCGTCAACGCTGTGTTCCAGCGCGTAATCGGCATGGGTGGTGTAGTTCGAGGAGCGGCCATAGCCCCGCATGTCCGGGGCAACGCAGCGGAACCCGAGGGCGGCAAAGCAGCGGAGCTGGTGTCGCCAGCTATGCGACAGCTCCGGCCAGCCGTGGACGAAGATGATCAGGGGCCCTGCTTCGGGGCCACTGACGAGGTAAAAGCTGGCGTGGCGGGCGGTTTTCACGAAGTGCTCGGTCACCGAGAAGAGCATAGCCGAGGTTCCCATTTGCCTATCCAGTAGAGCGGCGCAGGTGCTTCCCGTGAAGGCGCTGGCAGGGCCAAGTTACCGAAAGTTTGGTGGGTGCCGCGCTACCTTCTCTTCTCGGCAAGAATGAACTGCGCAATCAGACGTCCATCAACCAAGCAGCTCTGAAGGTTGTGCTGGCGCAAAGGGAAGTCGTCGTGTTCTATGACCGGCTGCCGTCCGGTCTCTCCGAGGCGAGTTGCGGTGACATCGATCTGCTCGAGTACGGACAGGCCCCCTGCTTCAAGAGCGGCGCACATTTCCGCGGGTGTCGCGAGGAAACTCGTCGCCGCGTCGCTCGCCCAGGGCAACGGAAAGACCGGGGCTTCGCCGGATCCTCGCGCGATCTCGTTGCATGAGAAAGCGCCCGCCCGGTTTGAGCACTCGCGCAACCTCGTGCCCTAGCCCCTGCTTGTCGGCGATATTCATGGTGACGGCATACGACCAGACATGATCGAAGGTGCCGTCTGGGAACGGCAAGGCGAGCGCATTTGCCTGTTGAAACTCGATCCGCTGAGCGAGCCCGCAGCGCGCAGTCAGGATGCGAGCCGCTTCGACGAAATTGGGGGTGAGGTCGATCGACGCCACCCGGCAACTGCAGTCGGCCGCGAGGTAGCGCGATGCGCCGCCGAGGCCGCAACCGACATCGAGCACGTACATGCCGGCCTCTATGCGCGCACGTTCGGCATGCTCGCGCGTTCCCACGATACCGCGGCTGTGCAGCTGGTCGAACGGCCACAGATCGCGATGGCTGGGCCTCTCGGGATCAACTCCTGCGGCTCGGAGCGCATCGTCGATCCGCTGTAGTACCGGCCGATCTCCGTAATAGCGCTGAACCACCGCCTCAACCTCGGTCATGCCCGCCTCTCTATCTCATCGACCATCGCCCCCTCCCGATCGGGCCACAGCGCTTACTCTATCCTCCCCGCCGCGACTGCCTAGTGGATTTAGTGGATTTAGTGCATCTAGTGCATTTGTTTTCTCATCTATGCGTAGGAATCGTCAGGGAATTCTTATACGTGACATCTTCTTAGAGGGTGCCGGGAAGACGGTCCACTTGATGCACCAAATCCACCGGAGGGGCGCCGAGCGCACCCGTGGACGTGAGGCCATAACCGACGTACCCCGCCAACAAGGCCGCCAAGGCTGCGCCGCCTGCACGTCCCTGCCGCGGTCGATGACAGTCGAGCCGTTCTTCTACCGCTGGACCAGCTCGATCATGATGCCTTCCGGTCCGCGGACGAAGGCCAGGCGCAGGCCGGGATTACGAGTTAGCGGACCGATAGCGATCTCAGCGCCTTTGGCTCGCAGCTCTTCCACCGCGGCATCAACGTCGTCGACCGTCAAGCCGATATGCTCGAGCCCGTAATGCGGAAAAGGCGGCGCCGCCACGTTGGGTTCATGCGGGTGCGGCGGCGCGATCAGTACCTTCTGGCAACCTAGCCGCATCGTGATGCGCTGTTGTCCAGGATAGAGCGTGCCGGGGGAATAGACGCTGCGTGTGACTTCGGCACCAAACATCGTCTCAAAGAACCGGGCTGTCGCATCCGGGTCGGGGCTGCGCAGGTGGACGTGATCGTATTGATAGTCGCGCATCATTGACCTCCTCTGCGATCTGCCGCTGATCCGACGCTGGGAGCGCTGTGTCGGGGAACTGAGCGAGAAATCGGCACCTCTCCAAGTCTAGCATCGGTCGATCCTGCTGCCCAATAGCCGGACGCAAGCATCGCCCGTCCCGCCGAGCCCCCACGGCCCGGGTCGGCCGCCGATGTTCAGCGGCACCCCCCCCGTAGGGAGTGAAAATGTTGAACATGTGAAAATGGCGGCATGCCTCATTTTCAAGAAGGTGCTGAAAGTCATTTTCAAGTTGTCGGCTGAACATGCCGGAACCTCAAGGAAACTGTCATTTTCGGATCTTCACGGCCATTCTCACGGCGATGTGGGGCAGCCCGACCGGTGAACATCGCGAACGTCCGAACTCTCGTCAAATGAGACGCCTGCCGTAGGCTCTCATCCGGTCGAGCCAAGCCTGCCGTTTGGCATCGCTTACCGTGTCGACCATCCCCAACAGGGTCTCGCGGACAGGCTTCATCCCGGCAAATCTGCGGACACTACGTTCCAGCCCGCGCACGCCGTGGAGCGGCCCGCGAGCAGCCCCCGGGGAAAGCCGTGCTTGCGGTACTCGAGGGCGACACCCGGGCGCATCACCTGTTCGAGAAAGGCCATGAGAAGAGCCGGCATCGTGCCATGCCACAATGGGAAGATCACGACCAAGTGTTGTGCGGACACAATCCCGTCGCGTGCCCCGACCAGCGTCTCCGGCAGATCACCCCGCGCGAACTCCTCTTGGGTGCGCAGGATCGGGAAGTCTAGCTGCGCCACTTCGATCCGTGTGATCTCGTGGCCGGCGGCGCCAGCGCCTTCTGCATAGGCATCGGCAAGCGCATGGCAGAGGCGTCTGCCGTTAGGATCGGGATGGCCTTGGACAATTGTTAGCCGGCGCGGCATCGGTGATCGTGCGCTCGGTAAGCGCTGAAAGGACCGAAATTAGCTCAGATGTGCCGCGATCAGGTCATTGACGTACGACCGGAACTCCACCTCGGGCAGGTGGCCGCACCCGGCGAGCATGATGAGACGAGCGTGCGGCAGCGTGGCAGCGAGCAGTTCGGCATTCGTCGCCGCCGGCGCGACGCGGTCTTCCTCCCCCTGAACCATCAGCAAGGGCATCGTAAGCCCGGCCGCGAGCGGCGGCATCTCGGCCTCGGCGATAAAGCTGCCTGCATGAAACCGGCGGGGTTGGTTGCGCGCAGGGTTTGCCGCACCAAAGTCAAAGTATCAGCCGTGGCGGCCGAACCGAGCAGTGCCGCTGCCCGGTCCCCGAAGCCATAGCCGCCGCGTTCGATCATACGTGCCCGCGCCTCGACGCTCCGCGCGCGCTCCTCGGGCGACATGCCGTGAGGGATACTGGTGCCGGTGAACACAGCCCGCCCGATCCGCCCTCGCCGGTGATAGGCAAAGCACTGCGCAACGCTCGTGCCGAACGAGTTGGCGACGACGTCGAACCCGTCGATCCCGAGTGCCGACAGCAGGTCATCGAGCGCATCGGCATAATCGCGGCAGCTCGGGGTTTCGGCACGCAGATTGTCGCTCAGCAGATAGCCGGGGGCATTCCACGCGATCAGCCGGAAGCGATCGGCGAGGCCGGCCAGCTGATAGCGCCAGTGCAGCGAGTTGGCGCCGATGCCATGCAGCAGCAGCACCGGCGGGAGATCGACCCGTCCCGCCTCCATGTAGCAGAACCGGTCGCCTACATACCAGTGGCGTGACGTCGCCGGGATTTCGGCGAAGCGGAGTTCCGGGAGCGACGGTAGATCGGCCATCATACGCTCACGCCTTATACTTTATCAATCACGACCGGCAGCGGACAGCGGCGTCGCTATGGGGTCGCGGACCCGCCCTAATTTTTTAATCTGGCCGTTTTCCGAAGCGCGGTATTTCGCCGTGCACCTCGACCCACGGCAACGCGTCATCACGAAAAATCTCCCGCCCTGGTTTGGCGACGGCCGGTTGATCAAACGTCCCGACATTCAGAATAATAAAGCCAGGCCGCGTTCCCGGCTCCTCGGCGATCGACGAGCCGCATTCGGGGCAGAAGTGCCTGAGGATCGGATTGCCGCTGCCGCCGATGCTGCTGAAGGTTTTCAGTGTGCCCTCGATAGTTGGGTCGACTTCGGCTTTATAGCGTACCGCGCCGCAGAGGCAACCGCCTCTAATTTCCATCTCGACCCCCTTGTTCTCTTGCCCTTTCGGCTCAACCCGAAGGAGTGTTGCCCACATCGTGCCAGCCCCATGGCCAAGACCAGCTTTTTCGTCAGCCGCCTGGAGCCGGCGCAGAAGACCGTTACGTCATGATCGAGCAGGCGCCCAGCAAGTTAACCCGGCTGTCACGAACGAGGATTTCGAGAAAACACACTACGTAACCCGGTGCTTGCGTCATGAAGCTGGCGAACCAATGGAGGGAAGAAGTGGAAGCCTATCGGATCGAGCGCTTCGGCAGCGTTGACGGCATCGTGCTGCGATCGAGCGAGGGCCCTCGGCCCGGGCTGAGGGAGATCCTGATGCGAGTGCGCGCGAGCTCGCTCAACTACCGCGATCTGATGGTCCTCAAAGGCGGCGGTCGCGGTCCGACCAAGCTCGGCGTCGTGCCGCTCTCCGACGGCGCCGGCGAGGTTGCTGCAATCGGGGACGGCGTGA
>DATEQL010000711.1:0-2029 GCA_035272665.1 Allostellaceae bacterium | reverse complement strand
AGGCCGGCCAGCCGCCGGCCAGGAAACTCGCCGCCACCACCGACATCCTGCACCGGATTCTCGAGCCGATCGGCACCGATCTCGCCGGCCGGCGCGACCGCGCACTGCTGCTGGTCGGCTTCGCCGGCGCGCTGCGCCGCGCCGAACTCGCCGCCATCCGGGTCGAGCACCTCGAACCCTGCGAACGCGGCCTGCGCCTGACCCTGCCGCACTCCAAGGGCGAACGCACCGGCCGCGCTGTCACCTTGGCCATCCCATACGGCACCACCGCGCTCTGCCCGGTGCGCGCGCTGCGCGCCTGGCTGGACGCCGCCGCGATCACCGAAGGCGCGGTGTTCCGCCGCATCTGGACCCCGCCGCGCGGCCGCAGCGGCTGCAACACCCCCCTGCCCCGCGTCGGCTCCGCCGCCATCGATGCCGGCGCCGTTGCCCGCATCGTCCAGGCCCGCGCCGCCCACGCCGGCTTCGATCCCGCCGCCGTGGGCGGGCACAGCCTCAAGCGCGGCGCGCTGAGCACCGGCATGGACCTGGGCGTCCACCCGACCCGCCTCAAGCAGCTCGGCCGCCACAAGACCTACGCCGTGCTCGACGTCTATCTTGAGCTCGGCGACCCGTTCGAGGGACACCCGCTAACCGGCGTCCTGTGACAGGTCGCGCACCGCCTTGACTGAAACCGGTGCCGCGGCGCGCGTGGAGCGCGATCACAGCCCGGTGCCTGCCGCCATCGAGTCGCATGACCCGGGGACAAAGTCCGCTCCGGCACGTGCCGGCGTTTACCGAGTCGCACGAGCGACTTGCAAAACCCACCTGACGGCCTGAATTTCGGTGTCATTTCGTGAGAATTGAACGAGACGCCCGCGTCTGCGTCATGGTATTGCGGAATCGCAAACAACTGCAATACCAATCAAGCAACAAGGACGCGGGCGATGTCGCTTCGGGAGACACTATCCACATACTGGATCCGTGTTCAAGAAGATCTTCTGCCCTGGCTCGACGATACGATGGACACCCCGCTCAGCGAACGCCACAGACAATTCGTCAGCGTGCTGGGGATGGCCCGGATCGAAACGTTCCTGCCATCCTGGCAAGGCCTGCCAGGCCGCCCGCCGTCCGAACGCGCCGCCCTGGCCCGTGCCTTCGTCGCCAAGGCCGTCTTCAACCTGCCAACGACTAGCCTGTTGATCGACGTGTTGTCCGCCGACAAGACCCTGCGTCGCCTGTGCGGGTGGCAGCGCGCGGGCGAGGTGCCCAGTGAATCGACGTTCTCGCGCGCCTTCGCGGCCTTCGCCGAGAGTGCCCTGCCGTCCAGGCTGCATCAGGCCCTGATCCAGGAAACCCACGCGGATCGCCTGGTCGGACACATCTCGCGCGACAGCACGGCGATCGATGGGCACGAGAAACCGGCGAAGCCAGACCAGCCGGTGTCGGCTGCGCAACCCAAGCCAAAGCGAGGCCGCCCTCGCAAGGACGAGGCGCGGCCGGTTGAGCAGCCGCGCCGGATCGAGCGCCAACAGGGAATGACGTTGGCGAAGATGCTCGACGATCTGCCGCGGCATTGCGATGTGGGTACGAAGCGCAATGCCAAGGGCCACCGGGAATCCTGGATCGGCTACAAGCTGCACATCGACAGCGCGGACGGCGGCATTCCCATCAGTTGCGTGCTGACCTCCGCCTCCGTGCATGACAGCCAGGTGGCCATACCGCTGGCCACCATGACAGCGGCGCGGGTCACCAATCTGTACGATCTGATGGACGCCGCCTACGATGATGCGGCGATCAAACAGCACAGCCGCGATCTCAATCATGTGCCGATCATCGACATCAATCCGCGCGCAACCCCCGGGTTGAAGCAGGAACTGGCGGACGAGGCGAAGCGGCGGCGCCTGGCCGGGCATCGCATGGCGGAAGATGTTCGTTACGGGGAAAGAAGCACGGCCGAGCGGGTCAATGCCGGGCTGAAGGACCATCATGGCGGCCGGACCGTGCAGGTGCGCGGGGCCGCGAAGGTCATGTGCCACCTCATGTTCGG
>DATEQL010000710.1:0-3572 GCA_035272665.1 Allostellaceae bacterium | reverse complement strand
TGGCCGCATCCTCAGAAGCATTCCGTTCGGGCGGTTGGGCCGGCCGGAGGAGATAGCGCAGGTAGCATTATTCCTGTGTTCGCCGCTCGCCGGCTGGGTCACCGGTCAGAACATCGCAGTCGACGGCGGCCAGATGCTCTGAAGCGTAGGTGCCAAAATGTTGGACGAGAAGACCATCCGCTCGCTGGCCACACGCATCGAGCAGGCGCGCAAGACGCACGAGCTGATTCGTCCGGTTACGGCACAGTTCCCGGAGGCGACGATCGAAGACGCCTACGCCATCCAGCGCGCCTGGGTTGCGATCAGGCTCGCCGAGGGGCACCGGGTGCTGGGCCACAAGATCGGGCTCACGTCGAAGGCGATGCAGTCGCAGTCGAGCGTCAAGGAGCCCGATTACGGCTGCCTGCTGGACGACACGATGTTCGCCGATGGGGCCGAGATCCGAGCGGGGTTTTTTACCGCGCCGCGCGTCGAGGTCGAGCTGGCGTTCATCCTGAGCCGGCGGCTGCGCGGGCCGGGCTGCACGATTTTCGATGTGTTGAACGCGACGGATTTCCTCATTCCCTCAATGGAGATCCTCGACTCGCGGCTGCACCGGACCGACCCCGATACCGGCAAAACCCGCACGATCGTCGACAGCATCGCCGACAACGCCGGTAATGCCGGTCTGGTGACCGGCGGGCGGCCGTTCAAACCGCATGAGGCGGATCTGCGCTGGGTCGCGGCACTCTGCTTTCGCAACGGCCAGATCGAGGAGTCTGGTGTCGCCGCCGCTGTCCTCGGCCACCCGGCCACTGGCATCGCCTGGCTCGCCAACAAACTCGCAGCGCACGACGTCGCCCTCGAGCCGGGGCAGATCGTGCTCAGCGGCTCGTTCATTCGCATCGTCGAGGCGCGCCCCGGCGACACGTTCCATGCCGATTTCGGCCCCTACGGCTTGGTCTCCTGTCACTTCAATTGAGACTAACGCTCTTTAACGCAAAGACCGCCAAGGATGGGTAGCATCTCACCTTGATTGTAACAAGCGGTCAGAGGTTCGGGCTGGCGGTGTTCTTCGGAGGCTCTTGACGAAGCATCCATCCCCGCGCCGTCATTCAATCATCAAAGGTGCCCTCCTGCGCGAAGTTGGTGGTGAAGCGGCCCCGTAGGGCATTCGCTCGTGTCACACACTCTTTTTTGTCGGCATCGAATTCCGACTGCGTTCCACCCGCCTTATACCAGACCCTCGGCGTAGACGTGCATCCCGCTATGGCTAAGGCGGACCCTAGGACCAACAGGTTGCCGAGCATGAGGACCCTCCCTTTTGATTATCCGGACCGGATTTCCTCGCGCCGCCGGCGCAGTTCGGCTGTCGTCCGTGCGGCTCGGGCTCAAAGTGAGACACTACCCAAGGATGCGCCAAGGACGCGGAGGGTTCGGGTGCCGTCGCGCCCTTCGCGTGTCCTCCGCGACCTTTGCGTTGAAGCGTCGGTTTTCGGGCGTTAGGCCCGGGTCCGGGCTTTTTGGATGGCGTGCCAGACCCGCTCGCTGGTCGCGGGCATGTCGAGCTCGCGCACGCCGAGGGGTTCGAGCGCGTTCATGATGGCGATCATCACCGCCGGCAATGAGCCCACACATCCCGCCTCGCCGGCACCTTTGGCACCCAATGGGTTGCTCTTGGTCGGCACCGGGTTTTCGTGGATCACGATGTCGCACATCACGTCGGCGCGGGGCATCGCGTAGTCCATGAAGCTCGCGGAGAGCAGCTGGCCGGATTGACGATCGTAGGCGACCTCTTCCATCAGGATCTGCCCGATCCCCTGGGCGAGCCCGCCATGCACCTGTCCCTTGAGGGTCAAGGGGTTGATGACCGTTCCGACATCGTCGACGACGACATAGTCGACGAGGCTGACGGCACCGGTCTCGGGATCGACTTCCACCTCGCAGACGTGGCAGCCGTTCGGAAAAGTGGCGCGCTCGGGGGCGTAAGTGGCGTGCTCGTAAAATCCGGGCTCCATCCCGGGCGGCAGCCGCGCCGGCTGGAACGACGTCCGAGCGACTTGCGTCAACGAGACATTCCGGTCGGTGCCGACGACCGTGAACCTGCCGTCGGCGAATTCGAGATCGGCCTCGGCGGCTTCGAGCAGATGGGCCGCGAGCCGTTTACCTTTGCCGATCACTTTCCCGGCCGCAAGGGTTAGCGCCGAGCCGCCGACTACCATCGACCGCGAGCCGTTCGACCCCATGCCGAAGGCCACACAATCGGTGTCGCCGTCGATGTATTGGATGTCGTTCGGGTCGAGACCGAGCCGTTCGCAGAGGATCTGCTTGAACGCCGTCTCATGCCCCTGGCCGTGCGCCTTGGTCCCCATCAGCAGCATGGCGGTACCGCTGGGATTGAAGCGGATTTCGGCGTATTCCGGGACGGGACCGGCAGCGGCCTCGACGGCGTTGGCGAGCCCGATGCCGCGCAACATGCCTCGCCTCTTCGATTCCTCGCGCCGCGCAGCAAAGCCCTGATAATCGGCCGCGTCGAGTGCCGTCTCCATGTTCTTGGCGAACTCGCCGCAGTCGTAATTGGGGCCGAGTGCCGTCTGGTAGGGCATCGCGGCAGGCGAAATGATGTTTCGCCGCCTGAGCTCGATCGGATCGAGGTTCAATTCGCCGGCCGAGGCCTCGATCGCGCGCTCGATCAGATAGATCGCCTCCGGTCGGCCGGCGCCGCGATAGGGCGCCGTCGGGCTGGTGTTCGACAATACCGCATCGATGCTGAGATAGGCGGCCGGAATGTCATAGACGCCGACCACCGTGCCGATCATGCCGAAGGGGGTGAGCAGCTGGCGATCCGACGCGATATAGGCGCCGACATTCGCGATCATGTGCAGCCGCAACCCCAGAATTTTCGCGCTCTCGTCAAAGGCGAGCTCGATCTCGCCGATATTGTCTCGCCCGTGCTCGTCGGCGAGGATGACCTCGGAGCGCTCGCAGCTCCATTTAATGGGACGGCCGAGCTTCTTTGCCGCCCACAGGGTCAAGCGATGCTCGACATATTGCCAACCCTTGGCACCGAAGCCGCCGCCGACGTCGTGGCAGACGACCCGGACTTTACTCTCAGGCACCTTGAAGACCATGTTGGCCAGCATGTTGCGGACGCGGTGAGGGTAGTTGACGTCGGCGTAAAGGGTGTAGCGGTCCTCCCCGGCATCGTAGGTGCCGATGGCACCACGCGGCTCCATGTACTGGGCCTGCACGCGGCTGATCACATAACGGCGTCGGACGATGTGCCGGGCGCGGGCGAACGCTGCTTCGGTCTTGGCCTTGTCGCCCCGTTCGTAGGTATGGGAGATGTTGTCGCGGGTTCTCGTCCCAGACCCGCGGCGCATCCGGCCGCGCGGCATCGGCGGTCGAGGTGACCGAGGGCAGCGGCTCGTAGTCGATCTCGACCAGCTCTGCGGCATCTTTCGCCTGCGCCAACGTATCCGCGATGATCATCGCAACCGGGTCGCCAACATAGCGGGCGCGATCGACGACCAATGCCGGGCGCTGCGGCGCGAACATCGGTGACCCATCGACCTTTTTCCGGGGCATCGCCG
>DATEQL010000709.1:0-3283 GCA_035272665.1 Allostellaceae bacterium | reverse complement strand
GCCGCGCGACCAGGGCTACAGAGAGCACCTCGCCATGATTTCCGACGAGGAGCATCTCGCCTGGATGGTGCTGCGGGCGTTCCTCAAGCGGATCATGGATGTCGCAAATTGGACGCAATTCCAATCAATGGCGATTGTCTTCGAGCGGAATCCTCGCTCTAAGCACCTTCTGCAATCGGCCTTCAGTGGCATCAGCATCGAGGAGGCCGGAAGGCGGTTGCCCATCGAGTTCTTTGAGATGGAGAAAAGGGTGGGCGAACCGGGCCTTGAGGCCGCGGATTTTGTCGCCAATACCCTCGCCGGCCACGCCCGGTGGCTTCTGGTCGACCGCAAGCCCGGCTTCCGGAGGGACTATCAAGCTGTGTTTCAGAGCGTCGGGCCGAGGCTAGCGAGCGTCATGGCGATCACGTCCATCGACTATACGCCCGCCCTCGCTCCAGACCTTCCGATCGGCACCTAGGGCGGATCGGATTTGGATACGGTAACGGTATTAAGCGCACGATATTGAGCGGGGCCGCCCCTCGCGGAGCAGCCCCGACTGACCGTGGAAGGCCGGGGACAAGCCCGGCCCTTAGGGGGTTATGGCGCGGCCTTGTCGCGGGTAACAGCAGCTCAGCTGTGCCAGCGGAACTGCTGCGGTTTACGGGCCGAGCCCTGCGACAGCACGATATTGACCAGCGCCGGGCCGCGGTGGTTCATCGCCTCGTCGAGGGCGCCGCGGATGTGCTTCGGGTCCTCGACAAAGAAGCCCTTGCCGCCAAAGGCTTCCATGACGCGGTCATAGCGGGCACCATAGATCAGCGAGTTTGGCTTCATGTTGAACATCGGATTTTCTGGGATCTCCGGCATGCCGGGACCGATGCCGCCATTGTTGAGCACGACGATCTTGACCGGCAGGTTGTACCGCGCCAGCGTCTCCATCTCCATGCCGGAGAAGCCGATCGCCGAGTCTCCCGACAGGTGGATGACCGGACGGTCCGGGTGCACGATGGCGGCGGCGATCGCCTGGCCCAGGCCGAGACCCATCGTGCCGTAGGTGCCGGCGTTGAGGCAGGCCTTGGCACTGAACACCGGCAGCATCGTCAGGCCGATATCCATCGTGCCCGCACCCTCGGCCGACAGGATCGAGTTCCGCGGCATCCAGGCGGCGATGTCCTTGAAGGCGCGGTAGTAGGTCGCCGGGGCGCTGTCGTCCTCAAGCTGCGACCTGATCTGCTCCGCGTTTTCGGACGCCTTCTTGCTGATCATCTGCCGCCAAGGCGATTCCTTGGGATGGAACCACTGGCGGCCCGCGAGTGCGCCGTTCATCTGTGCCATGATCGCCTTGCCGTCGCCGACCAGCGCCACGTCGGTCGCCTTGTTGTGGCCGATCTCCTCCGGGGCGATGTCGAGCTGGATGACCTTGACGTCCGGCGCATAGCGCGGCGCCTGGCCAAAATGGAAAATCCAGTTGAAGCGGGCGCCCATCAGGAACACGACGTCGGCGTTCTGCAATGCCAATGTGCGGGCCGCCGAAACCGAAAGCGGATGGTCGTCGGGCATCACACCCTTACCCATCGGCGAGCGCAGGAACGGCACTTGCGTCTTCTCGATGAAGGAGCGTACCTCGCTTTCGGCGTTGGCCCAGGCCATCCCCTTGCCGATGAGCACGAGCGGCCGCTCGGCCCGCTCGAGCATGTTGAGCGCCGCTTCGACATTCTCCGGTGGGGCCTGAAAGCGCGGCGGGTCGGGGCATTTTTGCACCTGCACCACGTCCTTCTCGTCGCATTTGCCGGTGATGATGTCGTCGGGCATGTCGAGATAGGCCGCACCCGGCCGGCCATAGGTCGCGTTCCGGGTCGCCTCCGCGACATAAAACGGGATCCGCCTTACGCTATCGATGGCGTGGGCGAATTTGCAGAGCGGCGCGGCGAGCAGCACCTGCCGCTCTTCCTGGAAAGCGCCCATGCCGCGGCGATAGGTTTCCGAGGCGCCGCCGATTAGGATCATCGGCCAACAATTCTGCTGCGCATCAGCCAGGCCGGCGAGACCGTGCACGACGCCGGGGCCGGTCACGACGATGCAGGCACCGGGCCGGCCGGTCAGATAACCATACGCCCGCGCAGCATAGGAGGCGGCCTGCTCGTTGCGCATGCCGATATAGGCGACACCCTCCTTTTGCGCCGCGGCGGCGATGGGGCCGACGGGAAACCCGACGACGCCAAAGAGGTGGTTTATACCCTGCTGTTTGAGACTCCTCGCGATCAACGTGGCGCCGTCAACTTCGCTCATACTTTTCCTCCTGTCTGATGGACGGACGCGTCACGTCCGGTTGGCGAAGAACTCGTCGCGAGGGAGATTACGCATTTATGTCGGGCGGCGAAAGGGACCCGGTCCGATCTCGTCCGGGGAGCGCCTGAGCGGCGCGATTACTCTAACCTGATCGGTTCGATGCAGCTGCGGCGAGACGGCGGCGCAGCGCACGCATAAATGAATTTCCCCCGCCGTGTATCCGAGCTGTCCGCGGCGGACTACTCACCCCCGCAACCGAAGGTGGTTTTTGCTCAGGGAAATAACGCCTGCCAAAATCTTCGTCGGAAAAGGTGAAACCGTCTTCTTCGCGGTCGAACGTCTCTTCCGACATGTCGATCGTTCCCTCCGTTTGTGGGTTTCTTCGTATCACACAAACGCTACCTGCAGCCGCGAAAACGGCGGAGACACTCGCACATAGCTGGTCTACAATACCTGCAAGGCCCAATGGCGGCCGACTTAGGGAGAAACTGATGCGCGAGATTCAACCGACGAGAAGAGAGTTTCTCGCTCTCGCCGCGCTCGGCGCTCTCGCCGGTGTTCCCGGCACCGCTAGCGCCGGCGGCCCGGAAGGGCAGCTGACCTGGGGCGTGCACATCTCGCTGGCTCCGATCTGGTTCGATCCGGCGGACATCTCGGGGATCATCACGCCGTTCATGGTCCTCTACGCGCTGCACGACGCGCTGGTGAAGCCGATGCCCGGACAGCCGCTGGCCCCGAGCCTGGCTGAATCGTGGTCCGCCTCCGAGGATGGCCTCAGCTACGAGTTCGCGCTCCGCCAAGGGGCGACGTTCCACAACGGCGATCCCGTGACCGCCGAGGACGTCAAATTCTCGTTCGAGCGCTACCGCGGCACTGCGCACGACCTGATGAAGGACCGGGTGGCCGCGGTGGAGGTCCCCGATCCGCGGCATGTCCGCTTCAAGCTCAAGGAGCCGTGGCCCGATTTCCTGACCTTCTATGCGAGCGCGTCCGGGGCGGGCTGGATCGTGCC
>DATEQL010000708.1:0-3362 GCA_035272665.1 Allostellaceae bacterium | reverse complement strand
CTTCACCACCAAGCCGACCGGCGAAGGTACCGGCCTCGGCCTGTCGATCAGCTGGGACATCGTCACCCAACAGCACGGCGGCACGATCGAGGTCGACAGCCGGGTCGGCGAGTTCACCGAGTTCGCGATCCGCCTGCCGCGCGCTCGCCAGGCGGCAACCGGAAGGGCGGCATGACCGCTTCGACGAGATTGCTTCGCTTCGCTCGCAATGACGGCAAAAGTCCTGTCATTGCGAGGAGCGGAGCGACGAAGCCATCTCGCTGCCAATCTGTCTCCTGCCTGCGGCGCGTCGCCGAGGTGCACCAATGAGGGGTCCTGCTCGGTCAGCGCTGGGTGCTGGGACCAGGGCCCAACGGGGTAGCCAAACGACCGCGACGCTCGACGAGGAGGTGGCCAATCTTCGGCGCGCGAACGCCGAATTGCAGCAGCGGCTGGACGAGGCGCTCGCCCGCGAAGCCGCGACCGCGGAGGTGCTCGGGGTCATCAACAGCTCGCCCGGCGACCTCGCGCCCGTTTTCGACGCGATACTCGATAAGGCGATGGACTTGTGCGAGGCGGCCTTTGGCGGGCTCGGTACGTGGCAGGGCGACCGCTTCGAGTTCACCTCCGCGCACGGCATCTTCCCACAACCCTACTCGGATTTCATTGCCGCCAAGCCGGTGTGGCTCGGCCCGCGCAGCGGCTTCGCGCGTGTGGCGCGCGGCGACGGTTATGTGCGATTCGCCGATATTTCCGCCTCGAAGTTCTATCAGGCGGGCGATCCGCTGACGCGCGCGATGGTCGATCTCGGCGGCGCCCGCACGACGCTGACCGTGCCGCTTGCCAGGGATGACGAGGTCCTCGGCGTCTTGGGTTTTTTCCGTCAGGAGGTGCGGCCGTTTTCCGACCGGCAGATTGCGCTGGTCAAAAACTTCGCGGCCCAGGCGGTGATCGCGATCGAGAACGCGCGGCTGCTCGGCGAATTGCGCCAGCGCACGGCCGATTTGCAGGAATCGCTCGAATACCAGACCGCGACCAGCGACGTGCTCAAGGTCATCAGCCGCTCGACCTTCGATCTGCAGCCGGTGCTGTCGACAGTTATTGAAACCGCAACACGACTTTGCCAAGCTGAGATGGGATTCATCTCGCGCCGCGACGGCGACGTGTTCCGCTTTTTGACGGCTGTGGGTTCGACGCCCGAAACCGCCGCCGACGCCATCCGCCTGCAAAAAACTTTTCTTGATTATAACCCCTTCGGCGCGGGGCAGGAGACGATCACCGGGCGCGTCGTGCTCAAGGGTCGGCCACTGCAGATCGCAGATACTATGGCCGATCCGGAATACAAATTCCCCGAAGCGATCGCGGTCGCGAAAATACGAACACTGCTAGGCGTCCCGCTGATGCGCGAAGGGGAGCCGATCGGCGTGTTCACGCTCGCACGCCAGAGGGTCGAGCCCTTCACCGAGCGGCAGATCGAATTGGTCCGCACCTTTGCCGACCAGGCGGTGATCGCGATCGAGAATTCTCGGCTGTTCGGCGAATTGCAGGCGCGCACCGACGAATTGGCCACGCGCAACAGCGAATACGGCGAGCGGATCGAGCAGCAATCCGCCACCATCGATGTTCTGAACGTGATGTCGGCATCGCCGGGCGATACCCAGCCGGTCTTCGACCTGATCACCGAACGGGCGCGCGCGTTTTGCGATGTGGAGTTCTGCTCGGTCGTGCTGATCGACGGCGACATGCTGCGGCTGCAGGCCGTTGCCGGCGTCGACGATGCACGGAGCCGGGAGTTTGCGGCCTCGTTCCCGAGGCCGGTCAGTCGGGCCTCGACCCATGGCCGTGCGATTCTCACACGCGAAGCCGTGCAGGTCGCGGACACCCAGGCCGACCCGGAGTACGGCCAGAAGCAGCTCAGCGGCTGGCTTCGTTCGACGATGGCGGTGCCGTTGCTGCGCGTAGGGACGGCCATCGGCTCCATCGGACTGGGCGGGTCGAGGCCGGGTGCCTTTTCCGAGACGCAGGTGGAACTGCTGCGGACGTTCGCCGAGCAGGCGGTGATCGCTATCAGCAGCGCCGAAACCTATCGCCAATTGCACCAGCGCACGAACGATTTGCAGGAGTCGCTCGAATATCAGACCGCGACCAGCGACGTGCTCAAGGTCATCAGCCGCTCGACCTTCGACCTGCAACCGGTGCTCGATACATTGGTCGAGACCGCAGCGCGGCTGTGTAATGCGGAGATGGCTTTCAGTTTCCGCCGCGAGGGCGAGTTATATTGGCTGGCAGCAAATTATGGGTTTCCGCCGGAATACGAGGCGTATTGGCAAGCGTTGGGCGCGGTTGCCTACGAGCCGGATTCCCCGCTCGTCGGTATGAGATGCATCGGCGAAGCTCGTCCCGTGCATATTCACGACGTTGCCGGGGTTCCAGGCTACCCGGAAGTGGTAGCCAACCAGGGCAAGGCACGGACAACACTCGGCGTGCCTCTACTGCGCGAAGGTGAGGTCATCGGGAATATCGTTCTCGCCCGCCAACGGGTCGAATCCTTTACCGACCGCCAGATCGAACTGGTTCGCACCTTTGCCGACCAGGCGGTGATCGCGATCGAGAACGCCCGGCTCCTCAAGGAACTGCAGGCCCGCACCGACGAGCTGACCCGCTCGGTCGCCGAGTTGCAGGCGCTCGAAGAAGTGTTGCGCGCGGTCAATTCCTCGCTCGACCTCGATACCGTGCTCGCCACCATCGTCAGCCGTGCAGCACAGCTCTCGCAGGCCGATGAGGGCACGATCTACGAATTCGACGAAACCGAAGAGGTCTTTGTGCCCAAATCCGCCTTTGGCATGAGCGCGGAGAGGGTGGAAGCGTTGCGCGAACGGAAAGTCAGGATGGGCGAGACCCATCTCGGCCGTGCTGCGGTAGAGCGCGCGCCCGTCCATGTCGAGGACGTGCAGCAGGATCCGACGCTCGACCGTGGTGGATTGCTGGAGGGCATCCATGCCGTTCTGGCGGTGCCATTGCTGCGCGAGGACGAGGTCGTCGGCGGGTTGGTGATCCGCCGGCGCACTGTCGGCGGCTTCGCCCCGACCATCCCGACTTTGCTGCAAACCTTCGCTGGGCAGGCCGTGCTCGCGATCGAGAACGCGCGGCTGTTCCAGGAACTCGGCCGGCGCGGCGAGGAAGCGCGTCGCGCGCGCACCGCCGCCGAGGCCGCATTGGCCGATTTGCGCCGCGCCCAGGACCGGCTGGTTCAGTCGGAGAAGATGGCCTCCTTGGGTCAGCTGACCGCGGGCATCGCCCACGAGATCAAGAACCCGCTCAACTTCGTCAACAATTTCGCCGGCCTCTCGGTCGAATTGCTCGACGAGTTGAAGGAGACCGCC
>DATEQL010000707.1:0-8558 GCA_035272665.1 Allostellaceae bacterium | reverse complement strand
TTGGCGCGACGTACCGACCGACACGACCGGGCTTGGTGCTCGGGTCATCGAGACGATGCCGTGGATCAGCCAGGCGATCGTCGCCTGCAACCCTGAGGTCGCCGACCAAGACGCCTTCGAGCGCAAGATCCTGACGATCCGTAAGCAAGTGCTCAACCAAGTCGCGGGGCTGGCCGAGCAGCACGGGCTGCCGGCGCTGCGCGACCTCTACATTCCGTCGTTCTCGACCCGGACCGTCGTCTATAAGGGTTTGCTGCTGGCGCCGCAGGTCGGGGGTTTCTACGAGGATCTGCGCAACCCGCTGACGGTCTCGGCGCTGGCCCTGGTGCATCAGCGGTTTTCGACCAACACCTTCCCGTCGTGGCGGCTCGCCCACCCGTACCGGTTTCTGTGCCACAACGGCGAGATCAACACGGTCCGCGGCAACGTCAACTGGATGGCGGCGCGCCGTCAGGCGATGACCTCGGAGCTGCTGGGAGCCGATCTCGCCAAGATGGTGCCGCTGATCGGGCCGGGCCAATCCGACACCGCCTGCATCGACAATGCGCTCGAATTGCTCGTCATCGGCGGCGGCTATTCGCTCGCTCACGCGATGATGATGCTGATCCCCGAAGCCTGGGCCGGCAACCCGCTGATGGACCCGCAACGTCGGGCGTTCTACGAGTACCACGCCGCGCTGATGGAGCCGTGGGACGGCCCGGCGGCGATCGCCTTTACCGACGGGCGCCAGATCGGCGCTACCCTCGATCGCAACGGCCTCCGGCCGGCGCGCTACATTGTTACCGACGACGATCACGTGATCATGGCCTCGGAGGCCGGCGTGCTGCCCGTGCCCGAGGAAAAGATCACCCGCAAGTGGCGGCTCCAGCCCGGCAAGATGCTGCTGATCGACCTAGAGGAAGGCCGCATCGTCGACGACGAGGAGATCAAGCGCAAACTCGCAGCGGAGCATCCTTACGAAGCCTGGCTCGAAGCGACCCAGTTCAAATTGTCCGAGTTGCCGGATTTGTCGGAGGAGCACAGAGAGGAGTTCTCTCGGGCATCGGTGCCGACGCGGCCCAACGACCCGACGACGCATCTCAACCAGCAGCAGGCCTTTGGCTACACCCAGGAGGATATCCAGTTCTTCCTCGAGCCGATGGCGCGCGACGCCGACGACCCGGTCGGCTCGATGGGCACCGACACGCCGATCGCGGCGCTGTCGAGCAAGCCCAAGCTGCTCTACAATTATTTCAAGCAAAATTTTGCGCAGGTCACCAACCCGCCGATCGATCCGATCCGCGAAGAGTTGGTCATGTCGCTGGTCTCGATGATCGGGCCGCGGCCGAACCTATTGGGGCACGAGGCCGGTTCGCATTACCGGCTCGAAGTCTCGCAGCCGATCCTGACCGACGGCGATCTTAAAAAGATTCACGGGATCGAGACCCTGGTCAGCGCCTTTCGTACCGATACGCTCGACGCCACCTGGCCGGCGGAGGAGGGGGCAGAGGGTTTGCCGCCTGCGCTCGAGCGCCTCTGCCGTGAGGCGACCGAGGCGGTGCTCGCGGGCCACAACATCCTGATCTTGTCCGACCGCGCGATCTCGGCCGAGCGCCTGCCGATCCCAGCCTTGCTGGCGACATCGGCGGTGCACCATCACCTGATCCGCCAAGGATTGCGAACCAGCACCGGCATCGTCGTCGAAACCGGCGAGGCGCGCGAGGTGCATCATTTCTGCGCATTGGCGGGTTACGGCGCCGAGGCGATCAACCCCTATCTCGCCTTTGCCACCCTGGAGCAGATCCGCGTCGAGAACGGTCTGTCTCTCGGTCCGCTCGAAGTGCAGAAGAATTACATCAAGGCGCTCGGCAAGGGGATTCTCAAAGTTATCTCCAAGATGGGGATCTCGACCTATCAGTCTTATTGTGGTGCGCAGATCTTCGACGCGGTCGGGCTCGCCAGCGACTTCGTCGAGCAATATTTCACCGGGACCGCGACGACGATCGAGGGGGTCGGCCTGCGCGAGATTGCCGAGGAGGCGGTCGCACGGCACCGGCACGCCTATGGCGACGACCCAATCTATCACGACATGCTCGACGCCGGCGGCGACTACGCCTTCCGGCTGCGCGGCGAGGACCATGCCTGGACGCCGCAATCTGTTGCCAACCTGCAGCACGCGGTGCGCGGCAATTCGCAAGCTGAGTACCGGGCCTTTGCCGCGACAATCAACGACCAGAGCGAGCGCCTGTTAACGATCCGCGGATTGATGACCTTTGATTTCGCCGACGAGTCGGTGCCGCTTGGCGAGGTCGAGCCGGCGAGCGAGATCGTCAAGCGTTTTGCGACCGGCGCGATGAGCTTCGGCTCCATCAGCCGTGAGGCCCACACCACCCTGGCCATTGCGATGAACCGGATCGGCGGCAAGTCCAATACCGGCGAGGGTGGCGAAGAGGCGGAGCGGTTCAAGCCGCTGCCCAACGGCGATTCGAAGCGCTCGGCGATCAAGCAGGTGGCATCCGGCCGGTTCGGAGTCACCACCGAATACCTGGTCAATGCGGACGTCCTGCAGATCAAGATGGCGCAGGGCGCCAAGCCCGGCGAGGGCGGGCAATTGCCCGGGTACAAGGTCGATAAAGCCATCGCCAAGGTGCGGCATTCGACGCCGGGGGTCGGGCTGATCTCGCCGCCACCGCATCATGACATCTATTCGATCGAGGATCTGGCTCAACTGATCCACGATCTGAAGAATGCCAATCCGCGGGCCGCGGTGTCGGTCAAGCTCGTCTCCGAGGTCGGCGTTGGGACCGTCGCGGCGGGCGTCAGCAAGGCGCGCGCCGATCACGTGACGATCGCCGGCTTCGAAGGCGGCACCGGGGCGAGCCCGCTGACCTCGCTGACCCATGCCGGTTCGCCTTGGGAGATCGGGCTCGCCGAGACCCAGCAGACACTGGTGCTGAACGGCTTGCGCGGCCGCATTGCCGTGCAGGTCGATGGCGGGCTGCGCACCGGACGCGACGTCGTGATCGCTGCTTTGATCGGCGCCGACGAGTTCGGCTTCTCGACCGCTCCGTTGATCGCGGCCGGTTGCGTGATGATGCGCAAATGCCACCTCAACACCTGCCCGGTCGGCATCGCGACCCAGGACCCGGTATTGCGCGCGCGCTTCACCGGCCAACCCGAGGACGTCATCAACTATTTCTTCTTCGTTGCCGAAGAAGTGCGCGAGCTGATGGCGAAGCTCGGCTTTCGCAAATTCAGCGAGATGATCGGCCGGGTCGACCGGCTCGACATGGTGCGGGCGATCGATCACTGGAAGGCAAAGGGCGTCGATCTGACCCGGCTGCTCCATCGCGCGCCGGCCAAGCCCGGAGTGGCGATCCACAATTGCGAGCGGCAGGATCATCACCTCGACAGAGCGCTCGACAACGACCTGATCGCGGCGGCGGAGCCGGCGCTCGATGAGCGCGAGCCGGTGCGCATCGAGCGGGAGATCAGGAACGTCCATCGCACCGTCGGCGCCATGCTGTCGGGCGAGGTGGCGCGCCGCTACGGCCATGCCGGTCTGCCGCAGGACACGATCTGGGTGACGTTCCGCGGCAATGCAGGCGGGAGTTTCGGGGCATTCCTGGCGCGCGGCGTCTCCCTCGAGCTCTATGGCGACGCCAACGACTATGTCGGCAAGGGGTTGTCCGGCGGCCGGCTGATCGTTCGCCCTCCGCCGGAGGCGCAGCGCGAGCCGACCGAGAACATCATTATCGGCAATACCGTGCTCTATGGCGCGATCGCCGGCGAGGCCTATTTCGAGGGTGTGGCCGGCGAACGCTTTGCAGTGCGCAATTCGGGCGCGGTCGCGGTGATCGAGGGGACCGGCGACCATGGCTGCGAATACATGACAGGCGGGGTCGTCGTCGTGATCGGCGACACCGGCCGCAACTTCGCCGCCGGGATGTCGGGCGGGATCGCCTATGTCTGGGACCCGAAGGGCCGGTTCGAGAGTCTGTGCAATCTCGCCTCGGTCGAACTCGAAACCGTCGCGCCGCTTGATCCGGCCGAGGAGGACGATCCTGACCGGCCGCGCCAGCGCTCGCCCAGTGTCGAGGATGCCGGCATGGGCGATTTGTTGCGCTTCGATGCGAGCAGGCTGCGCATCCTGCTCGAGCGTCACCTGCTGTTCACGGGCAGTGCACGGGCTCGCGCATTACTTGAGGACTGGGAAGAGGCGGTCGCCGGCTTTGTCAAGATCATGCCGAGGGACTACCGCCGCGCCTTGCTCGAATTGCAGGCCGAGCAGCAAGCGGCTAGTGTCGCCGCCGCGCAATGATGGCTTTCTCCGATGGGTAGACCGACCGGCTTCCTCGAGATCGAGCGCCGCGACCGGCCTTATGAGAAGTCGGATATCCGCCGCCGCAGCTGGAAGGAGTTTGTCAAGCCGTTGCCGGAAGGAGAGACCCGCAAGCAGGCGGCGCGGTGCATGGATTGCGGCATCCCGTTCTGTCACGACGGCTGCCCGGTCAATAATCTGATCCCGGATTGGAACAACCTCGTCTATCGCGACCAGTGGCGGCCGGCGCTCAAGACGCTGCATTCGACCAACAATTTTCCTGAATTCACCGGCCGCATTTGCCCGGCGCCGTGCGAGGCCTCCTGCACCCTCAACATCGATGATAATCCGGTCACGATAAAGACCATTGAGTGTGCGATCGTCGACCGCGGATGGCGGGAAGGATGGATCGAGCCGGTCGTGCCAGCTCGGCTGACAGGCAAGCGGGCGGCCGTCGTCGGCTCGGGCCCGGCTGGGCTAGCGTGCGCGCAGCAGCTGGCGCGTGCGGGTCACGCGGTGACATTGTTCGAGAAGAGCGACCGTATCGGCGGCCTGTTGCGCTATGGCATTCCCGATTTCAAGATGGAGAAATGGCTGATCGAACGCCGCGTCGATCAGATGAAAGCCGAGGGTGTGGTCTTCCGTACCGAGGTCGAAGTTGGGGTCGATGTCGAGATGGCGGCGCTGATCGGGGAATTCGATGCGGTGGCGATGACCGGCGGAGCCGAGGCGCCGCGTGATCTCGAAGTACCGGGCCGCGAGCTCGACGGCATCCATTTCGCGATGGATTTTCTGCCGCAGCAGAACAAGCGCTGTGCCGGCGACAGTGAGGAGCGGGCGGCACCGCACGGCACCATCACCGCCGCGGAAAAGCACGTTGTCGTGATCGGCGGCGGCGATACCGGATCGGACTGCATCGGCACCTCGGTGCGCCAGGGGGCGGCATCGATCACCCAGCTCGAAATTTTGCCGAAGCCGCCGGACCGCGAGAACAAGGCGCTGACCTGGCCCGATTGGCCGATGAAACTGCGCACTTCGTCATCGCAAGAAGAGGGCTGCGAGCGCGACTGGTCGGTGCTGACCAAACGCGCGATTGGCGAAAACGGTCGCGTCGCAGCACTCGAATGCGTACGCGTCGAATGGGCCAAGGATCCGGAGGGCCGCTTTGTGATGACGGAGGCCCCGGACAGCACCTTTTTGCTTCAGGCCGACCTCATTCTATTGGCAATGGGTTTTCTGGGCCCCCGCCGGCCCGGCATGATCGAGCAATCCGGTGTCGAGCTTGATCCGCGCGGCAACATCCGGGCCAACACGATCGACTACCACACCTCGGTTCCCAAGCTGTTCGCGGCCGGCGACATGCGACGCGGCCAGTCGCTCGTCGTCTGGGCGATCCGCGAAGGGCGGCAATGCGCCCGCGCCATCGACGAATTCCTGATGGGTGCCAGCCTCCTGCCGCGCTGAAAGAGGCGACCGCGTCGTCGGTCCGACGCTCGCGTGCCGACCGCGGAGCGGGCGGGGAGGCATGGGCCCCGCCTCCCCCGCCGACCCCCTGGGCGAACCGCCAGGGTAACCCGGGATCCCGCGGCTCGTGCCCAAGCTCGAGGCGATGCCACTATAGCCCCTTTCTGCCAATAATGTTGAGACAATCGGGCATGGTGCTCAAGGGTGGATAGGAACGAGCGGCCAAAATCACGACGAGGCCCGCTGCGCGGTTCATCAACCAGCAGGCAGGCGCCGGGTGACGAAGAGTTTCTCGCGTCCGTCGTGCCACTGCTCGGCGAGATCGGCTAGCGAGCAGGCAGTGACGTCTTCCAATAATGCCCGCCGAAGATCCCAATCCACCGGGCAGCGACTGTCGGGACCGACCAAGCTGAAGTCCCACAGCTCGCCGCCCTGGTAAAGTGGCGGTGGAACTGCAGGCGATAAGTGGCGCGGATCGCGGTAAAGCCGACGAGCCGCCCCTTCATCCACGCGCCGCGCGCAGGCGCCCCTCCGCGATCAATGCGGCTACCCGCTGCAAATCGGTGCCATACACAATCTCATTGAGATCGCAGGACAGGCGGCGACGCCAGTTCGGATGTGCATCCGTAGTACCAGGCAGATTTGCCTGCTCGCTTTCCGCGAGGACATCCTCAAGCTGAACCAGCATAAGGCGCGCACGCGAGCGAGCGAGGTAGGTCAGGATTGCCTCTCCGAGGCCGGTCGTATAGATCGGCGCGCCGTTGTCGGACACAAATTGGCCAAGTCGCTCGGGCGCGAGCACCCGGTCCGTGACGAGCGCCTCGAGCAGCAGATCGCGGTCGCCACCGCGCTGGATCGCCTCCGCCTCGGCCGCACCCACATCGGGATAGAGACCAAGACGGCGGCGCCAAGCGAGGTCGTTGCCGAGCCAGAAACCCTTGAGGGTAGCCAAGTCATGGGTAGCTGCCGAAGCCGCGGCGAGCGCCGGGTATTCGGCGGGCGGCACGAAGCTGCCGTCAGCCCGACGCTCGAAGACCAGGACACGGTAGGACAGCAGGTTTGCCGACCGCATCGTGTCACGAAAGCCTTCCGGCACCGTTCCAAGATCCTCTCCGACGACGGCACACCCATGCCGGTGGCTCTCGAGGGCGACGAGCCGAAGGAGATCGTCGAATGGATAAGTCACATAGGCTCCGCCCCTTGCTTCCATTCCGGATGGGATCCAATAGAGCCGACTGAGCGACATGACGTGATCGATCCGCAGGATTCCGGCGTGGCGCATGTTGGCCCGGAGCGATGCGATGAACGGGGCGAAGCCTTGCCTCCGGAGGATGAGCGGATTGACCGGCGCCAAGCCCCAATTCTGCCCTGACGGGTTGAACGCGTCAGGGGGCGCACCGATCGATGCTCCCGGCACCACGAGCTCCTGATCGGCCCAGGCGTCTGCCCCATTCGGATCGGCGCCGACTGCGAGGTCGCGATAGAGCCCGATCGACAATCCGCCCTCGCGGGCGGCCGCTGACGCGGCAGCGAGCTGCCGGTCGGCCTCCCACTGCAGGAATTCAAAGAATTCGACACGGTCGCGATGTGCGGCGGCGAATTCGGCCACCTGGGGTGAGTGCGGGTTGCGCATCGGTAGCGGCCAGCCCCGCCACGAGAATTCTTGTAGTTGATGGCTATAATGCTCGTGCAGCGCCTCAAAGATCGCGAAGTCGACGAGCGACTGTCCGCCGCTGCGCTGAAAATCTCGGAACGCCTCCCCGAGGCAGCCTCTCGCGGCACCGTCGGTGCCCAGTTCGACCGAGCGGAAGCGCCGGAACAGCGCTTCCAGCACTGCCCGCTTGCAGGCGGCAACGGCGCCATAATCGATGAGCCCGGCCGAGCGCGCGCCGGCGCGGGTCATCCCGAACCATTGCTCGCCGGTCAGTGCGCGCACGGCTTCATCCTCGGTAAATCCGGGCGCGGCGGTCACATCGATGTAAAGATAATTGAGCCAGATTCGGCTCGAAGGCGAGTAGGGGCTGACGTGCAGCGGCTCGGCAGTGAACAGCGCGTGGAGAGGGTTGATGCCGAGCGTTGACGCTCCAAACGACCCGGCGGCGCCGGCGAGCCAGGCAAGGTCTGTGAAGTCGCCCATTCCCCAATTATGTGTGCTGCGCAACCCATAGAGCTGGCACGTCAGACCCCACCTGCGGGCGCGCGGGCCGAGCTCGTCGGGCAGGTAGCAACAAGCGGGGGCAACAATTAGGCTGAGCTGCGCTGTGACGCCGCCAGCGTCGAGGTCGAGCTGGTGATAGCCGAGCGGCAGCCCTGTCGGCAGCGGCAGAGTGAACTGCTCCCCACCTTCTCCTGGGGCCGTCCACAGCCGACCGGAGCACTCCCCGCCATCTTCGAGGCGGCACGCCCAGTAGATTTCTCGACAGCCGGCGGGCAGGCGCAACACGAGATCGGGGTGTGCGACCTCTGCATGAGCAAGGTGTACCGGACCGAGCCCCAGCGGCGCGCGCCGTTTTTCCTCAGCCAGTGCATGCAAGGCTCCCGTCGGGTCAGCGGGAAGACTGCAGGAGCCGATCAGCGCCAATAGGGTCTCGTCGGATACCTGATGACCTTGACCGAGCGCGTCCGTATAATGCGCCTCAATGCCGACGAGCCTGGCGAGGTGCACAATCGTGGCGCGGTCGCTCATGTCACTGCGGGGCCGGAGGCAAAAGAAAGAAGTTGCGCTCAGGGGCGTTCCAGGGCTCCCATTCGGGATCGACGACCTCGCTCGCACCATGAAGGCCCCGAGACTGAT